>JAUWCU010000002.1 GCA_030609135.1 Candidatus Stahliibacteriota bacterium
ATAAATATTTAGGTGTTTTACCCGGTTTAGATAGTAAACATCTAACGGGGTTTAGGTATTTGTTTATATGAGGAGGTAACATGGAAAAAATGATTGCATATTGCGGGATTGAGTGCTCAAAATGTCCTGCATTGATTGCCAAGAAAGAAAATAATGATGAATTAAGGAAAAAGACCGCTGAAGAGTGGTCAAAGCAATTCAACGCGGAAATGAAACCAGAGGATATAAACTGCGATGGTTGTTTATCCACAGGTGTACTCGTTGGTTATTGTAATATATGCGAAATAAGAAAATGTGGTATTGAAAAAAAAGTAGAGAATTGTGCTTATTGTAATGATTATATTTGCGAGAAACTCGAAAAATGGTTCAAGAACGTACCTGACGCAAAAAATAGACTGGAGGAAATAAGAAAGAATAAATAAGGAATATATTATAATGCTAACATTTTAACATTCTAACATGTTAGAATGTTCGAATGACATCGTGATAGTGATTCGATACTTATAGAATTCTATCAATAAGCTATTTTTAAATTTAAGATGAGTTTGCGGAGTTTTTTTATCATCTTGTTTCTCCGTTTGTTTATTATGTCAATAAAACAGACACTGTTATCTTTTGATACCAGATTTTCTTTTATGGGTAAATTTTTAATGGGTTATAATATCTGTAGTTGTCTGATTTATCAGACAATGCCCAATGAATTGGGCGACTACAATAGATAAGGAGACGCAATCTTATTTCACAACCACTATTTTCTCTGTTTTTATTTCAAAAGGAATAAAGATGTATCCAGGTTTCTGTATACAGTAATGTTTCTCTTTATTTAATTTTCTCAAATTCCTTTTTCAAAAGACCATACGATATGATGTCGTAGTATTTGCCATCAGTAAAATGTGCCTTACGTAATATACCTTCTTTTTTAAAACCCATTTTCTCAAAAAACTTAAGGGCTCGTTTGTTTGTTGCATATGTTTCAAGTGTAATACGGTGAATATTTAGTTCACAAAATAACCACTTTAAGAAGCAACCTAAAGCATTCTGTGCATAACCCTTGCCCCATGCTTTTTTATCACCGATAATCATGCGCAGCCAGACATTTTTACTGATTGAATCGATGTAATTAAATCTAATAAACCCAATCGTTTTATTATCTCTTTTTTTAACAATCATTAAATATGCCTCGTTTTTTGAATTGCACGCGGATTTTATATCCTCTTCCTCTTTTTCGCGTGTAACTGGCAATCCACTACCACTTCCTAACCTCCTTAATTCCGTGTCATTATGCCACTTCTGGATTAGAGATGCATCACTAATTTCTACTGGACGGAGATAGCAATTTTTACTAATAAGAAATGGATTATTCATTTTTTTATTAAGGCTTTTCTTCAAATTACCTCCTCTGATTAATCGCAATGGATTGACACCACTTGCCTGTATCGAAAAAAATTGAGATGTGGTGTTTCTACCGTATATCTATTATAGTCTATCTATATTCTGAGATAAATCAAGAAACATATCATGCCATTGACAGAAAGATTTTGAGTAATATAATAATTTATTATGAAAAGGTTTATTGAGCTATTTGTTCACAGTGAATGTTTCATTATTATGCCTGATAAATCAGGCAACTACAATTTTGGAAGAGCTAAGTCATTCCCCAGAAATAATGTAGTCGCCCAATGAATCCCGCCCTTTTGTAAAAGAGCTGGATTCATTGGGCTATTTGTGGTCCCACTCAGTCTTATTCTTATACTCTTGACACAACATGCTTTGTTTGGTAAAACGCTCTTAGAATATAGTGGTAATGAAATTCCACAAAAAGACACGTCTCTATATGAATTCAGTTTCGATTTATCAGAAAATGATAATTGTATTGTATTGAATCTTAATAGCAACTTAGAACAAGGTAGATTAACAGTATGGACTTGGTGCCGGTACGATTGAGGCTTTACTCCTTGGATTTTCTCAAATCGGCGCTTTTGCCATGGTCATTTCAGGTTTTCCAGAAAGCAGTGATATCATAACTGGCTTGGTAAATGCGACAGTTCATACACCTTTATTTTTTCTTGTAGCGCCGGTTGAGAGAATAATCGCCATCCTGTGTCACACCAGTTCACGAGCCTTAGTTGTTCTATCAGTCGTTAGAAAAAAACAAATTTATTTCTGGGCCGGGTTCCTTATTATGACGACAATCGATGCTATTGCAGGTTATGCTCATTTGGCTGGATATGTTAATACAGTATCAATCTGGTTCATAGAGCTTGCCTTATTGCCTTTTGCTATAGTAAGTATACCAATAATTAAGTGGTGCATTAAAAATTGGGAGAATAAGATTACGGTACAAAAACTGCAGCCGCGAGAACTGTTGTCCACAAGCCATTCTTATTGCCGATCGCGGTTTGAGTAATAGCCGTTGTTTTAACGATTTCTCTGGAAATCCTCCAGATTTCTTTTCTCTCGTCATAACTTGTATCCGGATTAAAGGGGACACCAAGAGTCGTTGCTAACATCTGCGCCGCCAGATCTTCGGCTTCATCTGCTACTTTGATTTCACTTTCTCCATACGAATGATATTCTGATAAATAACCGTATTGTGTACGGTCTTTGGGTATTGCGACGCCTATTGATGCAGCTATGAGACGATGTGGTTCATTAGTCCTGCACTCAGCCATCACTGTGTACGTTATTTCACCCGCTGATAAAGAACAAATGCCCTTGTTCTTGGATAGAATTTTTGCCTTGGGAGGTAAGATACTTGATACCCTCACGATATTGAAATGGGCAATACCAGCATCACGTAATGCAGCCTCAAAGCTAGCCAGTTTTGCTTTATGTCTTCCAACGCCTTTAGTAAAAAAGAGATTCTTTGGTACTAACATTTTATCCTCTTATGGAGCAGACCAGAGTCGAACTGGCGGCCTTCTCGCTGCGAACGAGACGCTCTCCCAACTGAGCTACTGCCCCTGATTTTTCGATTATAAGGGAAAAGATTGCGAAGTCAACAGGTTGACCGAGAATTAGAAGTAGGGCGTTTACGCCCGCCCCGTTAAATAAACTTTCAGGAAAAGTATGAGCATCCCTGTTACACAATTTAACAGTGCCAACAGTGCCCGTGAAAATATGTCGAAATTTAATCACATTTAATGGTAGAGGTATATCTTTTTGTCTGTTAAACATTTTAACCATTCACAATTTAACCAGGATTTATTTCTTTCTCAATAATTGATAGAATTTGTTTTACTGTTTCTTCAAGTACACGGTTTTCAATAATGTATTTATAATCATCTTTATACTTTAATTCTTCGAATGCTCGCGCAAGTCTATTTTTTATTGCTTCGTTTTTTTCAGTGTTACGCTTTAAAAGTCTTTTCTCTAACTCGACAAAGTCTGGCGGCACAATAAAGAAATATATACCGTCTGGATATGATTTCATTAAAGTTTCCGCACCTTTAACATCTACATCCATTAGTACATGATACCCTTCATCTAAATTCTCTGCTAGATCTTGTTTAGGAGTTCCATAAAATTTGCCATGGACCACAGCATATTCGATAAACAGTCCGTTATCAATCCACTCTTTGAATTCTTTTTCCTGAAGGAAAATGTATTCTCTTCCATTCTTCTCTCCCCTCCTTTTAGCCCTTGAAGTTGCCGAAATAGAATACAATATATCTGAATGGTTTTCGAGTATTTTTTTGCAAATGCTTGTTTTTCCTACACCAGAAGGTCCCGAAAGAACAATTAATCTACCCCGCCTATTCATAGTCAATTTGTCATTTATTCAATATTCTGCACCTGTTCCCTGATTTTTTCGACCTCTTCTTTAATCTGGACAACAGATTTACTAATCTTGAAGGAATTGGCTTTTACACCACAGGTGTTGGCTTCGCGTTGAATCTCCTGGAGCAAGAAATTGAGTTTTCTTCCACAGTGTGCCTCCTTGTCTAAAGCCTCTTTGAATAGAATCAGGTGACTTGATAATCTCTTGCATTCTTCATTCACATCTGTACGGTCAATAGTGTACAGCAACTCCTGATAGAATCTATCCTCGTTCAGTTCTTTGTCGAATTTCTTCCCTATTTCTTCAAGGTGTTTCTTATAATCTCGGTTCCTTTTGGGTATTAGTTTTTCAACTATACGGATATTCTTTTCAATAACACGGATTGATTTCCTTATCTCCTTTTCGATATTCTCCCCTTCCTTACGTTTCATTTGAAGAAAACCCTTGAGAGCTTTATTAAAGATTGGTTTGAACGCATCAAAAACACCCTTAGAATCGGCTGGCGGCTGGCTGAATTTTACCAATCCTTGTACAGATAATATAGTATTGATGTCAAGTTGTCCACCAACCTTGTGCTTTTTTTTCAGTTTATCAACAATTTTCATATACGCACGAAGCAATGTTTCATCTATTTCAACTGTTGCATCAAGGATTTCTCTATCCTGCTGAATAAGTATCACAACGTGTCCCCTTGTTACTTTTCTCTGGATGCACCGCCTGATCTCATCTTCAAAAGGCAGCAAACTGCTTGGGCATTTCACGGAGATTTCGAGGAAACGATGATTGTATGATTTTATTTCTATATCAAACTTGATTTGCGGCTTTCTTATTATACCACTTGCACGACCCATTCCAGTCATACTGTAGGACATCTATTCCTCCATGATTATTGTTACCGGACCTCTATTTTCCAATGAAACGAGCATTCGTTCGCCAAAGATTCCGCCTTTTGTTGGGATACCTAAGCTATTGAGTGTTGAAATAAAATATTCGTATAGCTTCTTTGCATTTACTGGTCCTTCTGCATCAGTAAAAGAAGGTCTTCTTCCATGCGCTGTATCAGCCAATAAAGTAAATTGAGAAACTACAAGTGCGTTACCGTTTACATCCTTAATAGAAAGATTAAATTTTCCATTACTATCTTCAAATATACGCAAATTAGCACACTTTTCAGCCAACTCTTTTGCATGGTTTTCTTTATCACCCTTTTTAATTCCAATCAGAATCATTAATCCATTTCCAATTTCTGAAACTAATTTATCTTTCACAGTAACATGTGCTTTTGAAACCCTTTGAATCACTGCTTTCATATTTTTAACGCGAGATAAGTCTTCGCTACTCCTTTTATTTTTATAAAATTGTAGTTGCCCAATTTATTGGGCTGTTTATTATAGTCTTTAGACTCCTATTTTATGCCTGATGAATCAGGCAACTACTTTGCTTTATTACCATATGCTATAAGCCATTAGCCATATGCCGCCCAGCGCTTTTTTCAAAAGTGTTGGGCAAAGCGGGAGACGGGATTTGAACCCGCAACCAACGGCTTGGAAAGCCGTGACTCTACCATTGAGTTACCCCCGCACATGAGTATTATATTAAACTATTTAAAAAAGTCAATAACACAAAGAGTGTATGAGAAGGCAGAAGGAGGTAAAAAGATGGCTAAGAAATAAGATTAATGACAAAATTTAAAATTTGATATTCGGCATTTGGAATTCTCTTTTAATAACCTCTCTGAGTCCTCTCATGCCTTGCTCGATAAATCGAGCGACTACAATATGTGGAGTTAGACCACTGGTGTGGGTTTGTAGTCGTTTGACTTCCCACACCAAAATCTTTGGTGAGGGGACTTATCAAACAACACCCGATAAACCCCGCTCCTCTGTGAGGAACGTGGGTAAATCGCACCACTACATTTTTCGAAATTCATCCTTCAGGGGCAAACCTTTTATAGCAGTGGAGAGGACTCAGCAAACATCGTCTTGACTTCGATTTTTTTAGAATATAATCTTTTTATGATTAAATATAAAAGAATTGAACATGATATTTATCCACTTCTTTCGAAATTAAAGGAGTCCTTATCAATAGATAATAATATAGTTTTCGCCTATATCTTCGGGTCTTATGGAATGGGCAAACCCACTCCACTCAGTGACGTTGATATTGCTGTCTATCTCTCATCCAAAGAAAACATCTGGGGCAAAAAGATGGAATTGATTGAAAAAATTCTGATGAATTAGATATTGTGGTTCTAAATGAGGCTCCTTTGTCTCTTCAATTTCAGGTACTAAAGACTGGACGGCTACTTTTTTCTAAAAATGATAAATTGCGAATAAATTTTATCACCAGGGTATATGATATATATTGCGATGTTGAACCTCTAAGAAAGATTGCTCATGAAAATCTAATTAGGCGAATCCACGAGGGCAAAATTGGAATTAGCTGAAGATTGGAGATATAGAAAAGCATGGCGACCTGGATGGAAATATATTTTTGAAGACGCCAATAGTTTTGCCCTTTGATTCTTTAATCTGTAATCATTTTTATTGACATTCAAAATAAATTGGGTAAACTGTCCTGAGGAGGTAAATTATGCCATTACTACTTATTTTATCACTTATTGCTCAAACCGGGACAGGAATATATACTGCTGTGCCTAATATTACAATTGATAAACCTGCCCTGTCAGTTACTGGACAGGGAAATGCCACGCTTGGTGTTCAGGCAACAGAATACAAAATAATACTATACGCAGATACACATGCCGAAGAAGAAAAAGAAGCACTAAGAGCTTCAGAAGAAATGAGAGAAGAAATAGTAAATGTCACGAAGAAAATCGGTGGCAAGAAAAAGGATGTTGTTCTAACAAGTCGTAATACACTTGAACCTATTGAGGGTGATCCTTATTTCCGTGTTGAACAGGATATCCAGATTTGGTTAAAGAACGTAAAAGACATAAATAAGGTCAAAGAAACATATTTACTTATTGATGGTGTACAGATCGGTTCGGCTACGCCTGTGATCGACGAAAGTGCAGATTATAGTCCAGCAATCAAAAAGGCAAGAGTAGATGCACTAAAGAACGCAAAACGGGAAGCAAAAGAATTGGCTGCTGAGATGGAAGTTCTGCTCGGTGATCCGATATTCATTTCGGAAAATATTGTTTACCCGGCATACACTGGGTATGAAACAAGCGAACAAGCAGAGATAGTTGTTTCAATCACAATTTACTATGGAATAGTATACAAGAAATAGCCGATCGAGCTTTTCATAAAGATAGATATCGATATAGAAACGAGGAGGACCTACGCTGGAAAAAATATTTAAATTACAAGGGCATGGGACCAATGTAAAAACAGAGGTCATAGCTGGACTTACAACCTTTATGACAATGGCATATATAATAGTTGTAAATCCTGCAATACTTGAGGCTGCTGGCATACCAAAGGGTCCATCCATGGTCGCTACAATTCTCTCAGCTTTTTTTGGAACCCTTCTTATGGGAGTTTATGCAAAACGACCATTTGCTATTGCTCCATATATGGGTGAAAATGCATTTGTTGCATATACTGTTGTCAAAATTCTTGGTTATTCCTGGCAAACAGCACTCGGTGCAATATTTATTGGTGGGGTGCTCTTCACTATTATAACTATTTTAAAGCTCAGGTCGTGGCTTGCCAATGCAATTCCTAAAAGCCTGAAATACTCATTTGCCGTTGGAATCGGGTTTTTTCTTGCATTTATAGGATTGAATGATGGAGGCATAGTGCAAGTAGGAGTACCTGGTGCTCCAGTGAGGATTGGAGATATCAGAAGTCAAGCAGTGCTTCTAGCCATCGCGGGAATTCTGATAATAGGCATTCTTATGGTGAAAAAGGTAAAAGGTTCAATCCTAATAGGGATTCTTGGAACTACCTTTTTAGCCTTTATTTTTGGTATTGCCAAGCCTCCGAGCCAATTGGTAAGTCTTCCTCCTTCTCTCTCCCCCATTTTTTTGAAATTGGATATTGTAGGAGCATTGTCATGGGGGTTTTTTGCAGTAATACTTACAGTTTTTATAATGGATTTCGTGGACACGATGGGCACTCTTATTGGTGTATCTGCTCGGGCAGGCTTTCTTGATGAAAACGGGAATCTACCTGAAATCAAGAAGCCAATGCTTGCGGATGCTCTTGCTACTGTATTTGGAGCATTGGTCGGAACCACTACAGCAGGAACATATATTGAATCTGCCGCTGGTGTTGAAGAAGGAGGTAGAACAGGTCTTACTGCTGTGGTAACTGCGTTCCTATTTCTGATATGCCTATTTTTTGCTCCTCTTTTTACATCAATTCCCCCACAGGCTTATGGGGCTGCACTTGTTGTTGTAGGCATGATGATGATTTCTGTAGTTACAAAAATTGATTTTAAGGATTTCACAGAGTTAATCCCTAGTTTCTTTGTAATAATACTAATGAGCTTCACTTTTAATTTAGGTATTGGGATAACGGCAGGATTTGTGCTTTATCCTATATTTAAAGTCGTTACAGGAAGGTGCAAAGAGATACATCCCGGGTTATGGGTTCTTTTTGTTCTTTCGGCTCTTTTTTACATATTCTACCCATACTAATTTAATATTAAGGATATATTAATCACCGACAATCGCAATGTCTTTATTAGTGCGCTCCTTGATACGTCAAGTAAGATTGCCAAATTCTTAAAAAAACATTGAGCAGATAGATAAGCAAAAATGATCTGTATTTGTGTTTATTTGGCGATAATCTTAAAGGAATTTATGTACTTTACAAATTTCCAAAAGCAAGTAAGAATGCCTGGTTATTCTTTAAGATAAAAAAGTCAATCTCTTGACTATTCTAAATATATCAGTATAATAACCAAAGGAGAAGGAGAATGCAAGATAATAAGAAGCACATAGATATCGAACTGAGTGCTGAGCAATCTGAAGGGATATATGCCAATGGTGTTGGTATTAGCCATACGCCATCTGAATTTATCCTTGATTTTATGCGTTTTTTGCCGGGTGCTCAGAAAGCCAAGGTCTTTGCAAGGGTTATTATGACACCACAAAATGCCCATATCCTGAAACAAGCCTTAGAGCAACATTTGCAGAAATATGAGGACAAATTTGGCAAAATTAAAATCTTTGGTAAACCAGCAACAGAAATCGGTTTTAAGTAAAACAATCGATTTCTTTGTTCAATCGATACATCATGCGTATCTTGTAGGCGGATATGTACGAGATACAACGCTCGGCATAGAACCTCGTGATATCGACTTGGTGGTTGAAGGTGACGCGATAAAGGCAGCCAAGCAGCTAAATGCAAAGTTGAAAGGCAGCCTTGTTATACACAAAGAATTCGGTACTGCTTCTATTACCAAAGGACAGACAAGGATTGACCTGGCAAGCGCTCGGTTCGAGAAATATGCCTCACCTGCAAAACTACCCCATGTTTATCCATCAACTGTTAATGAGGACCTTAATCGCCGAGATTTCACGATCAATGCTATAGCTATGTCTATCTCAAATGAAAATTTTGGGGAAATTTTCGATCCCTTTAACGGTTTGGAGGATATCAAGAAAGGTGTAATTCGAGTTCTTCACAAAGAAAGTTTCAATGATGATCCGACACGGATTTTCCGTGCCCTTAGATATAAAAATCGTTTTCGTTTCAAAATAGGCAAAAAAACAAAATCATTAATGACTGAGGCAATAAATAAACGAATGATCCAATGTTTGAGCGGTCAGAGGACTATCAACGAAATAAGGTTAATCTTCAAGGAAAAGAACTATATAGACATTATTAAAGATCTTTCAAATATGACATCACTGAAAATAAAGAAAAAAGACCTGGAACTATTGCCGGTTTTGGGACAAAACCGCATGTATTTTTATTTATCCACGGTCAAATCCTCCAAGTTTCCAATTACAAAAACAGAGAAACTCTTAGTCAAGGATTTTTATAACTTTAGCAAAACAATCGCACGTTTGGACAAAGCAACCAAGCACAGTACAATCTTTGCAATTCTCTTGCCTATTTCAATTGATGTCATCGATATTATACCTGTTGTGCTGCCTAAACTAAAACAAAAGGTCAGGACATTTAGACAGCTCAAGAAGAGAAAACTTCTGGTAACAGGCAGTGATTTGAAAAGACTTGGTTACAAACCCGGGAGGAGATTCAAAACTCTCCTGAATAAGATGCGCGATTGGCAATTCGACAAAAAAATAAAAAACAGAAAAGAAGCCCTTGAGTATTTGAAAAACATAAAACACTAATGGGAAGTATTGTTTCCTTTTTGCTCTCTCTGCCGCCGATTTTGTTCGCCTTAACCATCCACGAATACTCTCATGGGTATATGGCACTCCGTATGGGTGACCCGACCGCGAAGTTTGCTGGTCGGCTTACCCTTAACCCAATAAAACATATTGACATTATGGGTTTGTTCGCATTTATCATCTTCAGGTTTGGTTGGGCAAAACCCGTACCGATCAACCCTGGTAATTTCAGAGATTTAAAAAAGGGCATTCTCTACACTTCCTTAGCGGGTCCTCTCTCCAATTTCCTCATCGCAATCCCTTTTGGTCTAATAGCCAGGGGCATTCCGGTCCAGGTGGATTTTCTTTTGCCCTTACGGATACTGCTTGAATTATTTGTGTTCTACAACCTCATATTCTGTGCTTTCAATCTTATTCCAATTCCACCCCTTGATGGCTCACACGTTCTCTTTGCTTTGCTCCCACCCCAATATCGGCACATTGAACTATGGTTAACACGCTACGGTTTTTTTGTCCTAATCGGACTCATCATGTTTGATAGGATCACTGGCATACCAGTTCTTTGGGGTTGGATTGGACCATTCGTGACTTTTTTCAGTACCCTCTTTGCTGGCAACTTAATAATCTTATGAGGAGTAATGAACAGATTCCTTAAAATCTTACTTGTAATCATAGGTGCAATCATCGTCATCCTGATTGTTGGCTATTTTCTGATAAAGAGTTACCTGACACCCAAAACAGTACAAAATATTGCTGAAAAGGTTGCAACTGAGGCTATCCAATATCCAGTTGAGATCGGTCAAGTTGGTTTGCGTTTTGGATTCAAGGTGGGTATTACAATAGACGATGTCAAAATACCCAATGCCAAAGGTTTTAGCCGTGAATCTATGGTCGAAATTGACCGAACCACCCTAAATTTAAAACTTCTGCCTTTATTGGGACGCCGGATAGTCATAAGTGGTCTGGATTTCTCAGGGATAAAGGTCAAAGTTGAAAGAAATAAACAGAACAAACTGAACTTCGCAGCTATCATACCCAAAGAAGCACAGGGCTCGAGTTGGTCACTATCTCTGTCTTCAGTCACTATTTCCCAAGGTAATGTATCCTATATTGATGCGTTGACCAAAACTGAAATAGAGGTTAAGGATATCGATCAAGAAATTAAGTTTCAAGGCAGCACGATATCTGCAACTGGTAAGAGCACGGTATACATCCTGAAAAACAAAACACTGCCAGAAATAATAGTGAAAGTTGGCAATAACGTTGTGTACGATACCTTGGAAAAGGATTTCCAAATTAAGAAGCTTACAGCGTTGTACGACCCAGTACATCTTTTGATTGATGGGACAATAAGCAACTTAGAGAAACTCGATATCGATGCCAAACTTAAAGTTGACGATATGTCAAAACTTACTACATTAATCCCTGCTAATTCACGTCCAGAAAAGCTTAGCGGCGTGCTTATCACAACATGTTCAGTAACCGGTAAAACTAAAAAGATTGTTGTTGCCGGGAACAGTAAACTCAAAAACGTATCTTTTACGCCAAAAGGATTGAACCGGGGATTTACAAAAATCCACGGTTCTTTATCATTTACGAGTAAAGCGATTAGAGATATATCACTACATGCGATGTTCGGAGATACGAAGCTGGAACTCAACGGAGCAGTAAGCAACCTTAACAACCCGATGTTGAACCTCAAAACCAAAGCAGTAGGAGATCTCCAAGATTTAGAGATGCTCACAACCGACATGAAAGATGTACAATTGAAAGGTCCACTTACCCTCAATATAACGATTAAAGGTAGCGCTGAAAAACCGTCATACCAAGGAAATTATAATATAAGCAGCGGATTTATAAATGGCATCGGTTTAGCGAAACCGATAAGCAATTTTATTCTCAAAGGTACAATAGAAAATAGTGTTGCCAAAATAAATAGATGTGGTGGCAGCATTGGGCGTTCTGATTTTTCATTGACCGGTAAGGTAACCAACTTTAAAAAACCAGTAATTGAAATCAACAATACCTCACATCTTATTGATCTTGACGAAATTCTACCAAAGCCAGAAAATCGCAAGCAACAACAAGGAAAGACAGCACCTATCACACTCCGTGGTAAGACCAAAATAAACAAGTTTATCGGCGCAAACATGGAGTTCAGAAACATAAACACAAGTTTCTCCTATGAAAATGAAGTAATAGATTTGAGAAAATGTACGGCAGATGCTTTTGATGGCAAAGTGCAGTTTGATCTTTATTATAATGCAAATAGCCCTGAACCCTATCGTATCAACACGAAAATGACTTCGGTGTCGACCAAAAAAATTCTAAAACGCTTCTTGAATTTTGAGAATCTGGAAGGCAAACTAACTGGCGTCAGTAACTTCCAAGGCCGCGGTTTCAGTAAAAATGATGTTATCGCCAATCTCAGTGCCTCGGGTAATATCAAGTTAATTAACGGTGTATTCAGAAATTTCGATTTCATTACGAAACTCCTTGCTTGGCTCGGTATAAAAGACTACAAGATACTGAATTTCAACAATTTGGTGGCCAATTTCAATATCGATAAGGGTAATACAAAAGTGAAAGACTGGGCCCTATCATCAAAAGTCGGTACTTTTCTTACAAATGGTTTCATAGGATTAAATGGAAACGTGAATTTGAACGTAACCACTACGCTCAAGAAGGAATACTCAGATATTGTGAAAAAGTACCACGGCGATTGGATATTCCCGATTGATAATAAAGGACAGGCAACAATCGATATTAAGATCACCGGAAAACTCAACTCACCTAAATTCAGTCTTGATAAGGATAAAATTAAGCAACGCATCAAAGGTAAGTTGAAGAATGAATTCAATAAGAAAAAGAAAGAATGGGAAAAGAAACTGAAAGAATTACTGAAAGGGAAATGATAAGAAAAGGCAGGATCACTTCGTTCGCAGGATCATCCGCCTTTAGGCGGGATTCGCAGAAAACGCCATTTTTTAGCAAGCAGAGTGATATTGCAAGTTCCGCCATGTAAGGATGGCGAAACGATACTGCAAGCCAAGACCATGGTCTTGGTGATACTGCGAGTTCCGCCCCTTTGAAAAAGGGCGGGACGATACTGCGTTTTATTATGCCTGAACTCCCTGAAGTAGAGACTATCAAAAGAGAGTTGAAGCCCAAGATCATTAATAAAAAAATCCTGGCATGTATCGTTTTGCATAGTGATGTAATTGCATACCCAAAACCAAAGACATTTTGTAGAGCAATCATTAACGAAAGAGTGACTAATATAACGCGCAAAGCCAAATACCTACTTCTTGAGCTCACCAATGAAAAGAAAATTGTCTTCCATTTTAGGTTGTCTGGTACTATCTCATTGAGAAAACTGCACGTTAAACCTGAAGGTTTTACTAGGGTAATAATAAAGATCAACGGCTACCAGCTTTTCTTCAATGAACCAAGGGTGTTGGGTAGAATCTACCTTTTGAAAGGCAAAAAGAGATTGCCGTTTTTAAAAGGACTGTACAACCTCGGACTTGAACCGATTGCTGATGCATTCGACTTAGTCTATCTTCGCAACAAAATAAAAGGAAGAAAGGCAAAAATAAAAGCCTTGCTTCTTGACCAGAGTATCTGTGCCGGAGTCGGTAATATATATTCTGATGAAGCACTTTTCCATGCCGGAATAAGACCCTTGCGCCGTGCTAAGCGTATAACGACCAGAGAAACCGCAAAACTTGTAAGAACCCTAAAATACGTAATACAAAAAGGGATAGAGAATTACGGAACATCGGTTTCTGATTATCACCGAACCGATGGCAAAGATGGGAATTTTCAAAAACTTCTGTATGTCTACGGCAAAGAGGATGAACCTTGTAAAGTCTGCGGGACAAAAATTGTCTTGGCGAAACTCGGCAACCGGTCCACTAGATACTGTCCTAAATGCCAGAAGTAAATACAAATTCCTAAATACCTAAAATCCAAAATGCCTAAAATTGTAGTCGCCCGATTTATCGGGCAATGTCTGATAAATCCCGCAATCCTATTTGTAGAATTATAATACGAAGCGGGATAAATCAGACAACTACAGTGCTATACTCTCTATTAAGTAACGGTGTATTGGAGTATGGGAGTAATCGTGTAAAACAGTTATTGAGTTATAAAAAACGTATCGTTCGTTTAATTCGTTATTATCGTTTAGATCGTTTCGTCCATTGTCTTCTGTTAAGATGGTTTTTTTACGAATACGATATTCTTTGTTTCTTCGTTGATCTGGTTTTCTTGTTTCTTACTTCTCACTTCTCACTTCTTGCCTCTTATCTCGGTAGCTACGGAGTGCAGTAGCTTGCTACTGCATGCAACGGCAAGCCGTTGCACTCCATCTACTCTCTACGCCCTACGTTCTTTATCGTAGTCGCCCGATTTATCGGGCAATGTCTGATAAATCAGACAACTACAGTGCTATACTCTCTATTAAGTAACGGTGTATTGGAGTATGCGAGTATCAGAGGATATCGTATTCGTAAATCGTCCCGCAAAGCGGGATCCTCGATTTACCGATCATTATATGCATCAATATGAAAAATCGGGATGCATCGTACTTGTAATTTTGGATTAAAACGAATACGATTTACGAAATACGAGTACGATTATCATCTCTGCTGTTTATTGACAGCAAAAGAAAATTGACTATAGTTATGCTAATGGATGAGTTTCCAAACAAATATGACTCTCAGGGCATTGAAGATCAATGGTATGAGTTCTGGCTGAACGCGAATCTTTTCACGCCTGATCCACATTCCAAAAAACCACCCTATACAATTATGATACCACTACCCAATATTACGGGTCGACTCACTCTGGGGCATACCCTGAATAACTCTATCCAGGATATCCTCATCAGATATAATAAACTGACCGGGCATGAAACCTTATGGATGGTCGGCATGGACCATGCCGGGATCGCCACCCAAGTGGTTGTTGAGGAAAAACTACTGAAACAAGGCATTAAGAAGGAAGACTTGGGTCGGGAAAAATTCCTCCAAATTGTTTGGAAATGGAAAGAAGAATACGCCACAACAATTCGAAAACAACTGAAAAAAATGGGTTTTGCCCTTGACTGGTCGCGTGAGCAATTCACGTTATCTGAAGACTATTCAAAGAAAGTAATTAAAATATTCGTTGATTTGTACAAGAAAGGACTTATCTACCAGGGTGAATACATCATTAACTGGTGTCCGCGTTGTCTATCTGCTTTATCCGATGAACAAGTCGAGACTGAAGAAGAACCTGGTAAGCTATTTTATATCAGGTATCCGATAATCGGTACCGAGAATTTCATCACTGTAGCAACAACCAGACCTGAAACTATGCTCGGCGATACCGGAATCTGCGTTAATCCAAAGGACCGCCGTTACAAGAAACTCATTGGGGGTACTGCCTTATTACCGATCATGAAGCGTGCCATCCCCATTATCTGTGATGATTATGTTGATCCGGATTTCGGCACGGGTGCGTTAAAGATCACACCAGCGCATGATCCTTTTGACTTTGATTTGGCTAAAAAACACAACCTTGAGTTTATCAATATCATGAACCCTGATGCGACACTCAATGAAAATGCCAAAGAATACAATACATTAGACCGTTATGAAGCACGCGCCAAAATCATCGTTGCTTTGGAAAAAGAGAATCTGCTTGAAAAAGTCGAAAAATATAAGGTACCCCTTGCTAAATGTCAACGCTGTCATACCGCGATTGAACCAAGAATTAGCAAACAATGGTTCGTTCGCATGAAACCCTTGGCTAAACCCGCCTTAGAGGTAGTAAAGAATGAGACTGTGAAGCTGTATCCAAAAAGGTGGGTAAACCTCTATAATCACTGGATGGAGAACGTTCGAGATTGGTGTATTTCCAGGCAACTCTGGTGGGGACACAGGATACCGGTGTACTACTGTTCAAAATGCCATGACGCAGAAAGCACAGAAGTCAACAAAACACGACTGAATGTAGAGATAAAGAATCCAAAAGGTATGTTTGTCTCAACGAAAATGCCTAAGAAGTGTCCAGACTGCGGTTCTTGTGATATTTATCAGGACGAGGATGTTCTCGATACCTGGTTCAGTTCCTGGATCTGGCCCTTTGCAACGCTTGGTTGGCCAAGTAAAACAAAAGATTTCAAGCGTTTCTATCCAACTCAAACTCTGGTAACAGCTTGGGATATTATTTACCTTTGGGTTGCCCGCATGATCATGGCGGGTTTAGAATTCACTGGGCAAATACCTTTTTCCAGTGTTGTATTCCACCCCATGGTCAGGGATAAAAAGCGTAGAAAGATGTCGAAAAGTCTGGGTAATTCTCCAGATCCAATGGATTTGATCGCCAAATATGGAGCTGACGCATTGCGTTACGGGTTACAACTTATTACACCGAAGGAACAGGATGTTCTGTACTCTGAGAAAACAATCGATGTAGGTCGGAAGTTCTGTAATAAGTTGTGGAATGCAGCCCGATTAGTCTGGATGAATCACAAGAACGACAATGAAACAGCACCATCAAAACCCTCAATATATGATGCTTGGATCATTTCAGAATTCAATCAATTCATTAAGAATACTAACAACCATTTTTCAAACTTTGAACTAAATGCCATTGCTCGGGACATATACGATTTTGTCTGGCATACGTTCTGCGATTGGTATCTTGAGATTATTAAAATCTGCCCGTCAAAAGATACCCCGAAATACCTGTTAAAACAAATCATAATTATGCTCCATCCCTACATACCTTTTATCACTGAAGAAATATATCACAAATTCAATTTCGCAAAAAAGAGCATACTTCTCGAGGATTGGCCAAAGACAACAATTGTGAAAACTGATATCGTAAATGTCCAAATCACGAAACGTTTGATTGAGGAAATCCGAAATATCCGTGGTCTCTTCAATATTAATCCAAAAGAGAAACTTCAAGCAATAATAAACACGAGAAAAGATTTCAAGGATTTTATCGAAAGAAACATCGCGGTCTTGCAGGGGCTTACCGCTCTTGAAATAATAGAATATGACAAAACCCCGGGTCAATCCGTGGCAAGTATTATTATGCCAGATGTCGAATGCTATGTCGTACTTGCCGGTATTGATATAGCAAAAGAGAAAAAACGTCTGACAAAAGAAATAACCGCACTCTCAAAGAGAATCGATGAAATTAAATATCGTTTGAATAACCCAAACTACATACGTAAAGCAACTGTTGATGTCAAGCAACGCGAGCGAGAACGCCTCGAATGTTTTTTGAAGAAAAAAGAAGGAATTGTTAGAGCAATAGAAAAACTATGAAATATATTGGATGGATCGTAAGCCTTATTCTATTAGCTGGAGTGTTTGCCGCATATAAAACTCAATACGTGCCAATAAAAAGGGATATTGATAAGCTTGAAAAAGAAATCGCAATGTGGGAAGATGTCCTCAAGAACGAAAAAGGGTTGATCGGCGACCGTAACCGCTTTCCCCTGGATCGATTTTTCAAGAACAACAAGCTCACCCCTTATGGTGAAGTCGAGATCCTTCGTAAATTCAGTATGGAGTATAAGAACCTCGAATTATACGTATCAGCACCACGAGCTTTGGATCGAGCTGCCGATATAATGCGTTTCCTTGACGAGCAACGAATTGAATACAGGATTCTGCGCTGTATCGTGGTAATCGATTCGGTCGAGCGCTTTGAATACAAGTTTTCCAAATAACGTGAAATCCGCACCGTTTAAAATTTGGAGATTGGTCATATTCTTACTAATCGGCAGTATTGCTTTGGCTAATGGTTTCAAGAAAAAGGATGCCAGTTTGGCGATGCTGCTCTGTGTCTTCCCGGGTGGTGGACAGTACTACACCGAAAGATATGTGCCCGGTATTGTTATCAGCGCAAGTGAATTGGCGATCGGCTATTATGCTTACAAATACCATAAAGAAGAGGAGTATGAGAAAAGGAATTCCATGCTTTGGTGGGGTCTTTTTATCTTTGGATACTCGCTCGCTGATGCCTATGTGGGCGCGAAAATGTACGGTTTTGATATTGAGGCGGACATAGATAAGGTATCACTAAGTTACACATTCAAATGGTAATTGCCAACGGCAATAATCAAGGAATGATAACCGCGATTCCAAAATCTTAGACTATTATTCTGTAACATAAATTCTTGAAAACACCATATTGTCATTGCCCGATCCCCTGATCCCTTCGACATATAACTCAGGACTACAGCAAGTCAGAGGACAAGCTTGATCCTCCGGTCAAGCCGGAGGACGCAATCCATAGTAAGCAACTTTCTGGATTCCCGCTAGAGTTTACCCCGTACTTGATACGGGGCGGGAATGACAGCTATCGGAAATTAATGTTACACTGCACTAGTGATTTGGGCTATTCTTGACCTGTTTTATGGCTTTAAGTAGCTCAACCATGACTTGTGTATGGAGCTGGTTTTTGGTGAGATGGTACATGGTCATTATGTGTCCTACGTCGCTCGATACATACATCGGTGGCAGATTGTTTAAGGTTAAAGTCATGATGTCACGGTAGCAGACATCACATTTACATAAATCCTTATCATCCTCATACCTTCTGTTCAATTCTTTTCGGACTATTTTTTCAATATAGTTTTCATAGCTCGATTGCTTCATATTTATCTACCTTTTCCTATCAAATCAAGGAATTTCTGCTCAGACAAAATCTTAACACCAAAACTCTTTGCCCGATCAAATTTAGAACCGGGTTTTGTACCGCAAACAAGATAGTCGGTTTTTTTAGAGATAGTCGATCCTGGATGACCGCCATATTTACGAACCATTGCTTGAGCCTTTCTTCTTGCTATTGATCTAAGTTTTCCAGTGAAAACAAATGTCTTGCCTCGTAAAAACAGGATCTCCTTTTGTTTTTGATCTAATGCAAAATGCAAACCTATTTTCTTAAGCGCCTCTATTAATTTGAGGTTATGTTTATTCCTAAAGTAATTTATT
Organism: Candidatus Stahliibacteriota bacterium; assembly: GCA_030609135.1. Classification (GTDB taxonomy): domain Bacteria; phylum Hydrothermota; class Tepidihabitantia; order SM23-42; family SM23-42; genus JAUVZL01. The sequence continues at coordinate 19,061 of JAUWCU010000002.1, forward strand.
ATACTTTGCGCAATAACATTCCCAATTCCATCTATTTTTTCATATTCTTCAATTTTTGCATTAATAATTGTATCAATGCAGCCAAATTCATTGGCTAAAATGTTAGCACAGTTGACGCCAATATTCGGGATGCCCAGACCGTATAATACTTTCATGAAATTCCGGTCCTTACTCTGTTCAATGGAACGCACAAGATTCTTTGCCGACTTTTCAGCCATTCTCTCCAGATTTACAAGAACACCTTTTTTAAGGCGATATATTTCGTCGAAACTCCGAACTAAACCCCTGTCAACAAGCTGGCCTGTCAGGGTTATCCCGAGTCCTTTAATGTCCATTGCCGGACGGGAAGCAAAGTGCAAAATAGCACCTTTGATTTGTGCTGGACATGATCTATTAACACAACGCCAGTCTGCCTCATCTGGTAGCCTGACTATTTTCTCCTTGCAAACCGGACAGATTCCAGGGAATCTAAAAACCTTTTCTCTTCTCCGGCGTCGATCGATTACAACGGACACTACTTTTGGAATAACCTCTCCCCCTTTTTCAATTACCACAAAATCCTTGATCCTAATATCCTTTCTCTTAATTTCGTCTTCATTATGCAGGGTGGCGCGGGAAATAGTTGAACCTGATAACAAGACTGGTTCCAAGAGACCAACTGGAGTTATCCGACCAGTCCTGCCTACTTGGAGCGTTATATCATTGAGTTTAGTTATTACCTGACGTGCAGGATATTTGTACGCAATTGCCCAGCGTGGACTTTTTATAGTAGTACCCAATACCTCGCGCTGCTTATAATTATCGACTTTTATCACCAACCCATCCACTTCGTAGCCCAAGGTTTCTCTTTTATTCTGCCATTCGCTAATACAATCAAGGACTTGCTCAATGGACGTACATAATCTCATATGAGGGATAATTTTGAAACCGCTATTACCAAATGCTTTGAGGGTTTTGTAGTGAGAGCTATACAGTCTGCCAGGCGAACGCGGTACAGTATGAATAAAAATATCAAGGCCACGTTTGGCGACCTTTTGCGCAGCAAGCAGTTTCAGTGTTCCGGCAGCTGCATTGCGCGGATTTGCAAATGATGGTACATCTGATTTCTCCCGTTCTTTGTTGAGTTTTGTAAATGATGATATCGGCAAAAATACCTCACCCCTCACTTCGATATTCTTCAAAGCAGAATCTTCAGTCATAATACGTAATGGTACTGACCTAATCGTCCTCAGGTTTAACGTGATATCATCACCGTAAACACCATCGCCCCGGGTCGAGCCAAGTACCAATTTACCATTTTCATAAATGAGCGCAACAGCAACCCCATCCACTTTGAGCGTAACCTCATAGTTAACACCACTTTCAAGTACCTTTTTGACTCGTCGGTCAAATTCCTTGACTTCATCTTCTGAATAAGTGTTGTCTAGACTCAACATTCTTGTTTCATGTTCGACAGTTTTGAACTCTTTAAGTGGCTCGCCACCTATTCGCTGGGTCGGTGAATCTGGTGTGATGAGTTGAGGAAAACATTCTTCCACTGACTGGAGCCTTTTGTACAACTTATCATATTCATAATCAGTTATCAGGGGACGGTTCAGTACATAATAGTGATAGTTGTGTGTATCGATTTGTTTTGTTAGCCGTGCAATCTCTTTTTTCGCCTGCGCTACGGTCATCAGCAAATTATATATATATAACATCTTGAGTCAATAAGAACCCCTAACCTGTTGAATATTGACATTTACGTAGTTTTATATAGAATTTAGTATGCTGAAAAAGGTGGATTTCCTTATTGTAGGATCAGGGATAGCCGGCTTGACATTTGCCATCAACTCTGCACAATATGGTCAAATACTCATTCTGACTAAAAAGAACAGAGCTGATTCGAATACCAACTATGCACAAGGGGGTATCGCATCAGTTTTTAGCGATGCGGATTCATTTGATTGCCATATCAATGATACAATCAAAGCTGGTGAAGGGTTGAGCCACCAAGATGCTGTGAAAATAATGGTCGAGAATGGTCCAAAGCTAGTAAGGAAACTGTATGATAAGGGTTGTCGTTTTACGCTCGATGACCAGGACAATTTCGCCCTCGGTAAAGAAGGTGGTCATTCCCAACGCCGTATTGTACATGCCAAGGACTATACTGGTTATGAGATCGAACATATCCTCTTGGAGGAAGTCAAGAGAAAAAACGTTATAATAAGTGAAAATGAAATTGCACTTGATTTAATAATAATCGACGGCGAATGTTTGGGACTCTACTTTTTTGACGCTAACAAACAAAAAATTGACTACATCTTAGCCAATGCTACAGTACTCGCGACCGGCGGCACAGGACAAATATATCTTCACACCACAAATCCACCGATTGCCACAGGCGATGGTATTGCCATGGCTTTTCATGCTGGTGCGAGAGTGGCAAATATGGAGTTTGTACAATTCCACCCTACATCAGTCTACAACATACAAATCGATGGTCGGGCTTTTCTGATATCAGAGGCGTTACGCGGCGAGGGCGGCATATTGAAAACAAAGAATGGTAAACCATTCATGGATAAATACGACCCGGCTGGGAACCTTGCTCCCCGGGATATCGTAGCACGAGCTTGTGTTTCTGAAATGTATGCAACGAAGTCAAAATATGTACTGCTTGATATTTCGCATGTCAATGCTGGCTATCTGAAGAATAGATTTCCGACGATCTATGAAACATGCATGAAATGGGGTATTGATATGACTCGTGAACCAATACCAGTAGTACCAGCTGCCCATTATACATGTGGCGGGATTTTGGTTAACACCTGGGGTGAATCGTCCATCAACCGGTTATTCGCCCTGGGCGAATGCAGTTGTACTGGGGTACACGGCGCAAATAGGCTCGCGTCCAATTCCTTACTTGAAGCCCTGGTTTTTTCAACTAGAGCATCGGAAAGAGCGAAAAAGATAAAATCTATTAGAACAAAAACAAGGATACCCGTGAAACAAGCCGCGCAGACCGGACCAGATTATAGATTGCAGATTAAAGAAATCATGGATCAATACGTTGGTGTCATACGAACTGTAAAGGGATTGGAAAAGGCACACGAATCCATCAGTGACTTCTGCAGCAAGTATGATGATGGCATACACCTAAAAAACGCCGAAGCTCGAAATGTCGCCGATATTGCAATGCTCATAGTCAAATCCGCCATCATGCGTACTGAATCCCGTGGTCTCCACTATATCAGGGAATACCCTAAGAAAAAGAAAAAATTCATGAAGGATACGGTTATTGAGAAGAAGGATATCGGAAGATGAATTTCAAATGACAAATTACAAATAAATCCAAATGTCAAATGACCAACATAAAAAGAAAGAATTCTTGAAGAATACGGTTATTAGTAGGTCGATGTTTTGGGTAAGGATACAGGAAATCATTAATAGATTAATAAGCGTATTGCGAATGTCTGGACATTTTCACTTAATTCGCTGTCATTCGCATTTATTCGTTTTTTAAAAAGGGAAGGAGAATGGAACAAGGCGAGATTGAGGTTTTACTAGAATTAGGGCAATCATATCTCTTAAACAAAGAATATGAACATGCAATTAAGAAATTCAACGAAGCCCTAAGTATAAACCCGTATGACCCCGAATTGTATTATAATTTAGGGCTTGCTTATGAAGGAGCCAATAGGCTTTTAGAAGCAATATCAATGTATGAAAAAACATTATACCTGGATAAAACGTTCAGTAATGCTGAGATACGTCTCAATAAACTCAAGGGGAAAAAGACAGAAGCAAAGGAGAAATCAACCGAAGAAACAAAATGAAATGCCCACGTTGCGGTAGAGACATGAAAGAAACTAAAGGAACACACCACAAGAAAAAAAATGGAAATGCCTGCATTGCGGCAAGGTCCGTTTCAGCAACTTAAGGGAAAAACATAAAAAAGTCTTGACAAACAACAATATTTAATTATATTATTCACATAGTATGGAAACATTTTACTCAATCTTAGGAGTCACGCTTTATTCGACGGCTGAGGAAATCAAAAAATCCTATCTTAGATTAGCACAAAAATATCATCCAGATCGTCATTTTAACCCCGAGGATAAAATCAAAGCCAATGAAAAATTCGCCAAGATCACTGAAGGCTACCGTGTTCTGTCAGATGAGAAACTCAAAACAGAATATGATAAATCGCTAGAAAAGGGGGTTAAACCAAAGGATGAAGCTAAGAAAACACAAGCGGGGAATGCCTTCAAAAGGGCTATTGCATTCCTTAAACAAAATGATCCATGGCGAGCAGTTAACCTTTTGCGCATTGCCTGTCGCTACCACGAACAACCCATGTACCTATCATATTTAGGACTTGCTCTGGTTTATACCAAGCAGTATCAAAAAGAAGGCTTTGAAAAAATCGAAAGTGCAATCAAACAAGTAATGTTCAACCCGATATTCTATGTTAACCGTGGATTGGCACACGAACACATCGGCGATAAGTCAAGAGCACTTGAATCATATTATGAGGCACTCAACTGGGACGCGAACAACCGGACAGCGAAAAAAGGTATTGAAAGACTGCAACGTAAGAAAAAGGGGTTATTAAGGAAATTGTTTGGCGGGGACAAATGAAAAAAACCAATATTCTCACCGGCTTTGAAAAACTCTGCCGCGATTTAGAGATAGTGGTAAAATACGATAGGTTTTTTGGTCGCGGTGGCTTTTGCAGACTCAGGGATCAATCCTATTTTATAATCAATGAAAGGCTTTCCAATGAAGCTAAAGAACAGATATTTGTCGATGAACTAAAGGCATTCGACTTAACTTCTACACAGATCCCCCTACAATTAAAAGACCTACTCAGCAAACCCGGTAGGGAAAAAGATAAGAGATTCTAAACATCCTACGGGGTTTACTGTTCATCCCTAATTTCTCCAATCAATTCCTCAAGCAAATCCTCTAAGGTCACAAGCCCAATCGCCATACCCTGGCTACTAAGAACAATTGCCATGTGCTCACCTTTTTGTTTCATCGCGGTGAAAATCGGCATACAACGCTCTTTTGCATCAATAAAGAGTGGTTTTCTCAAAACAACTCTATTTTTGTAGAAGTAGTCTTTTATATTAAAAATGCCAACGATATTGCTTTTTTTACCTTGGTAAACAGGAATCCTTGTATATATCCTTTTGTGTTTTTCAGTAAGCGATTTCAATTCAGCCCCTTTGCGACACGTGAAGGCGGTATCCAAAGGTATTACTATTTCGCCGATTGTACGCTTGGAGAAATTAAAAAGCCTGGTAGCAAACTTCCTTGCCTCCTCTTCATACTCGCTCATCGCGTGGATAATATCAGATCTTCGTATTGAATCAGTTCTTGCTTCAGTCCTGAAGAGGTAAGCCAGTCTTTTGGAGATAAAAGCATAAAAACTAACAATGGGATAAGTGACGACTTCATTGTAATAAATCAAATTACTAAGGTGGCTCATAACCTTACTTGGATAAGAAAGGGCTATTGACTTAGGAATGAATAAACCAACCGTTAATGAAAACAACGAGAGTACGATAGTTGAAAAAACTACTCCATTGTCGCCGAAAAGGTCAATGAAGAACTTGGCGAAGAGAGTCGATGCCACCACAATAATGAAGTTATCGCTCACTGAAATTGTCGAGAAAAAACGCTCGGGTCGAGCCATAAAATTGCTAACCCGTAGTGCCCAGAGTTTTTTTTCACGCTTTGCTCTAAGCACATGCATTTTTTCAAGACTAATTAAACCGGTCTCACTCGCCGCGAAGAAACCTTGTAGCACAACAAGCAATAGTGGTAGTATAAAGTATATCATTGCCCCACCTTCTCAATAAGAACCCTTTCTATTATTCGATCTCGCGTCTCTTCGATTTTAATCTTAAGACCCGGCAGTTTTATGCTCTCCTTTTCATTGGGGATTTTCCCAAAGTGATTTAGGATGAAACCAGATAACCTTTCTCCTTCATCAGCAAACGGTTCTACTTCGAGCACGCGGGCAAGCTCGCCAATGCTGATATCACCATCAAAAATATATCGATTGACACCAACCTTTTTATAGGGAAGATCAGTGACCTCATCATATTCATCGACTATCTCACCAAAGAGAGATTCAAGAATATCCTCAAGCGTTACGATCCCGCTGAAACTACCAAATTCATCAACAATAATACTAATGTGAATGCCATTTCGCCTGAATTCACTGAGCAGGTTGTCAATTAACTTTGTCTCGGGGACTATATAAGGATCACGCATAAGTTCCTTCACAGTGATTTCTTTGTTGGCTTTGCTGTTCATATGACTGATAAAAACGTTCTTTGCATACAGGATACCAACGACATCATGGTTTTTGTTGAAAACACAAATTCTCGAGTGCTTCTCTGAAACCATTGTTTCCCGAACGTCTTGCAAACTGGCATCAACCGCGACCCCCACAACTTTGTATCGCGGGGTCATAATATCGCTTACTCGCATCTTACCAAACTGGAGGATTTGATAACCGAATTTTTCTTCGCCTTCATCTAACACGCTGTTCTTTTTTGCCTCACTCAACATGATTCTAATTTCTTCATCTGAAATTGCAGTATGGTCCTCAGGAGGCTGTTTGCTTATAATCGCCTTGGTAAACACCATCATCAAAGATGAAATCGGCCGAAAAACGTAGGAAATAATGCTAATTATCTTGCTGAATTTGAGTGACAAATATTCCGCATTTGAAAACGCGATTGTCTTAGGAGTGATTTCTCCAAAGATCAAGAGCAAAGATGTCATGATTATAAAGTAAACAATGAAAGAGAGTGTGGTATTTATTCGGCTGCTTGCAATTATTTGGATCAGGATGATGGCACCGACTGAGGAAGCAGCGATGTTCACGAGAATATTTGCCAACAAGATAGCGGCAAGTGTTTTCCCCGATTCCTTTTTCAAGCGATCGAGTGTTTGAGCCCCTTTTCTTTCTTCGTAGATGAGGGTCTTAATACGGAAACGCGACAAGGAGAAAATTGCTGCTTCGATACCTGAAAAAAAGGCACTCAAAACCAGAAATATCACTATTAGGGCAAAGTATAATAACATGTTACTGAGGAAAAAATGAAATGGTTCTCATATCATCCACGATATGATGTAGTCGCCTGATTTATCAGGCTTTGTCCAATAAATTGGACAACTACAATTATTAATGCCCGATTCCCACAGTTCCTATATCCATTACCCAAAATGAGAACTATTTCATGTTCTCCGTAATAAATTGAGATTAGGAATCCAGGTGATGTAACCATGTGCTCTGCTACACACTTGACTGCGCTGTCTTCACCAACTTAAGATATTGAAGACATTTGCTTTCCATCGTTTTGGTTTCCGCTTTTGTCTTATGGTCATAACCTACGATATGCAGTAAACCGTGTATAATGTAATAGTACAATTCGTCAATGTTGCTGATCCGGTCATATGATATATAGATTTCCGAAACCTCTTCCATACGAAATGAAATCACATTTGTTGGTTTGTCTTTTTTAAGGAACTTTCTGTTTAATTCCTTGAGATAATTGTCATTGGTTAGGATTATGTTGAGATTTTTGAGCTCAGTTTTTTCGTCTACTAACGTCTTTTCAACAAGAGCAATGATATCTTTTCTAACGTTCGACGATAGACAACAGGCGGCCTGGTTGAAAATATTAACTTGCAATCAAAGTTTTCTGTTTTTTCCGTCTACCTTTTCGCCGGTCTTTTCTCCACTCAGATCATATTCTAAACGGGGATGGAAAACACCAGTAAGGATTGACAGAAATGCGGTACTCACTTGGACCAGGTCCTGTCGCGTAATAGGACATTCGTCGAGTTGACCGTCGGCAAATTTCTTTTCAATATTATCTTTAAGCATTTTTTGCAACTTCGTGACCGTGATGTTTTTCTCACTCCTCGCTGCAGCCTCAATAGAATCGGCAAGCATGACCACTGCAGATTCCTTGGTTTTTGGTTTAGGACCTGGATACCGAAAAGTATCTTCGTCGATATCCGGAGAAGTATCCAGTGCTTTCTTATAAAACAATTCAATGGCTGTTGTACCATGGTGTTGCTCGATAATATTAATGAGCTCCTTTGGCAATTTCATTTTCTTCGCCATTTCCACACCGTCTTTGACATGGGATATGATGACCAGAGTACTCATTTGGGGCTTGAGCGTATCATGCGGATTTTCAACGCCGAGTTGATTCTCAATATAATACTCAGGTTTCTTCAGCTTGCCGATATCATGATAGTACGCGCCGACCCTCGCCAGAATCGGATCCGCCCCAATCACCCGGGCGGCGGCTTCAGCCAGGCTACCGACAACAATTGAATGATGATAAGTACCTGGCGCCTCAATAGCCATCTCTTTGAATAATGGCAGATTAAGGTTGCCTTGTTCGAGTAGCGTTAGATCTGTGCAGAAATCAAAAAGTTTCTCAAACAACGGTAATAGAAGAACGAAAAGAACGCTCCCCAAAATGCTGTTTAGGATACCTTCACCAAGATGCAATAAGATGAGTTTGCCTTTCAATAAATACATATCGGCAAAGAGTATCGCCGTCATGTTGGCGATTGCAATATATATCATCGGTCTGTAAAGAGATAATCTGGAACTGATCGCTCGTGATGAAAAAGCAGCTACTACCCCGCTGACTAACAAAAAAATGAATATCGACAGGGAATTCAGGGTAACACCAAACAAGGAAGCAAAGACCAAAGTTATGATAATCGCTATGTAGAAATCAAAATACAGTGCAAACAACAGAATGAAAAAAGAAATTGGTAAAAGATATATTGTATCAATTGCATATGCAGTTTTACCAACCACTAAATAGATGGCTGAAAGTACAGCAACAAAATAAATATTTTTTCCCTCGAAGAGTTTCACTTTCACAACTAAACTTATATTTAGTAAAAGAAATATTGCGGCAGAGTAAAGTAAATTCCGAAAGAGCATAGTTTTCAGTATTTCCCAGGTGCCAACGGATATATAAGTAGTTTCCAATGCCGCGATTATTTCTCTTGCTTCCTTGGTGACCCGCTTATGTTTCTCTACAATGATCTCGCCTTTCAGTATCTTCCCTTTTGTCTTGGGTACGTTGGCAAAAACCCCATCTATTCTCTCTTCTGTTTTCTCTACGTTGTAGATAACATTCGGGATAAGCAGAAAACTAACCAACATTTGCTGTTCAGGCTTTTTTCGATAACTGAGTATACTCTCTGCCTCAGCAATTGAGTATAGCCTTTCTAAGGATTCAACTATTTCTTTATCGCCACTTGCGATCGTGATTATTCTAAACTGAAGGGGTTTTGCATCAACGACGCCAGCTGCATATATGTTACCAAGTTCATCAATGAGGTCTTCGTAAGTGTTCCTAAATCGAGTTCTGGTCAGGTATCTTATTACAATACCATCAAGAGCATATTCTTTCTGGGTTAAGAAAACCAGGGAATCTTCGGTGAGCGACGAAAGATCACGAAGTGAATCAATGAGGTTTACAAGACCATCCAGTTTTTTAATAACCATTTTGTATACAGAATTATTCAAATCAAAGACAGGTGGAATCCTTGCTGCAATTTCCGCCTTCTCTGCATATAGTTCCTGTTCGGTTTTAGGGATGAAAAAATCATAAGGAGCGATTATATTTGAAGTCGCTATTTTACCTTCATTGATGGTATATTTCGTGGGTACTCTCGGCGGTGGGAATATTACATTTAGTAAGAAGAAAATACCAATGAGTATGAGGTATTTAGGTTGTATCTTTGGCTTCATAAGCTTTGATTATTTTCTGAACCAGATTATGCCTGGCTACATCTTTTTCATTCAAATACACAAATCGTATCGGCTGAATGTCTTTCAGAATATGTTGAATTTCAATCAAACCAGAATATATGTTAGATGGTAAATCGACCTGAGTGATGTCACCGGTAATAACTACCTTTGACCTCCAGCCCATCCTTGTTAAGAACATCTTCATCTGTATGCTGGTCGTATTCTGTGCTTCATCAAGTATGATAAATGAATCGTTGAGTGTTCTACCCCGCATGAAAGCAAGGGGTGCGACTTCTATAGTCTTCATTGTGAGGTATTTCTTGACACGATCATAGGGAAGAAAATCGTGGAGCGCGTCATAGAGCGGTCTCAGATAAGGGTCAACCTTTTCCTCAAGCGCACCGGGTAAAAAACCCAAGGACTCACCAGCTTCAACTGCTGGTCTCGTTAGGATTATTCGTTCAACCCTTTTAGACATCAAATACGATACAGCCTTTGCCACACCGAGATACGTTTTACCCGTACCAGCCGGTCCTATACTAATTACAATATCATAGTCATCGATAGCTTTCAGATACCCTGCCTGTCCAGTGCTTTTTGCCTTAACCAACCGCTTTGGCGTGGTTACGCATGACGGGTTTTTTTCTTCCGCTTTACTAATCCTCTGGTGCTCGTCCTTTCTTGCCTTGTCCAAATCCCTCAACACTTTTATCACCGCCTTGGCTGCCTTTTTGATATTTGCTTCCTCGCCCTTTAAGTGAATACACTGATCGCGCATAGATGCAATGATGCTGAATTTAGCCTGGATGTTTTTGAGAAGTTCATCTTGGAAACCAAGAACTTCAGTGGGGGCGTAGTCAGATATGGAGATTGTTACTTTCACATTTAAGGGAGGGGCAGTTAACTGCCCCTCCCATAATTTTTAGTCGTGTGGTATTACAAATTCCTGTCTTGGGTATATCCAATCAGGATCTTTGATTTTGTCTTTGTTTGCCTCATATATTTCAGGCCATCTTCTTGAATTAGAGTAGATTGAATAATATGAAGCAATTAACGTAAGACAATCGCCAGGTATTACGCTATAGTCCTCTAAATAGGGAATCATTAATACCCAACCCGGATATATAAGGTTTGGATTATTGATTTTATCCTTGTTTGCTTCGAATATCATAGGCCATTTTGCGCCTGCATGATACACTTCCCTCATGCCGGCAATCTTGGACAACCAATCTCCCTCCACAACCTTATAACGTCCATACTGGCATATTCCCCAGGTTTCTTTTAATTCATCGAGTTTTGCCGCAAGTCCATCACGAGTTGTTTCTAGACCAGCAACCTCTGATCGCAGTGCTTCAACATCGGAAACGAGCTCCGATATTTTGGCTTCAGCTTCTGCAATCTGCTGTTGTAGGGCTAATAGCTCGACTTGAGCTTGTTCCTCGGTTAGTTTATCCTCGGCAAACATGAAGGCAGGAACCAATAAGAAAAGAACCAGACAAGTAGAAACGATCTTTTTCATTTTATCCTCCTTATTTCTTGCAGCGTGTGTCGATCTTGTTCTGCAACTCTTCGATTTGACTATTGAGGTTAGCAATCTCGCTTTCGAGCGCCATTTTCATCGAGGTCAGTTCATCGAATTCAGCTTCAAGCTCAGCTATTTTTGATTGTGCGGCTTCCAGGGCGGCTCTAGTTTCCGCAAGTGCATCTAAAGTCTCCTGATTTGCCATTTTTGGACCACAACCAATAACGACAATAGTGAGGAGAAGAACCGCAAGTATTTTTTTCATAATGCCACCTCCTTATGGGCTTATTTATACTAAATCATATTCATAATTCCTCAAATGTCAATAGGGAAATAGAAAGAAGCACGAAATGCAAATCTTCAAAACCACTACCACCTCCATAAAATACCATAATTGTGTGACTTTCAGAAAATGAGCGTTTGTTGTTTCAATATTTGAATTTTGAAATTGTTTCGAATTTAGGGCTTAGGTTTTAGATATTGTCAAGAGGTTCTCTTGACAATCTGTTGAATCTGACTATTATTTCCAATGCGTAATTACGCTATTGTCGTAGCTGCTGGAAAGGGTAAGAGATTCGGGACTGCTAAGCAATTCCACCTGATCTACGGTATCCCGATGTTTATCTACAGCGTCCAGTCTTTTCATCAAAATAGACATATCCACACCATAATTCTTGTTGTACCAAAGCGGAAAATAGAAACTACCACGCAGCTCATTAAAAGATTCAAACTGGAAAAGGTCAAGAAAATAGTCGCTGGAGGGAAGCGCCGTCAAGATTCAGTATTAAAAGGCTTGAACCAACTGAAGCGACAATCAGGTATTGTACTAATCCATGACGGTGTCCGACCCCTGGTTGCTCAATCCTTGATAGATAAGGGTATAAAACTATGCAAAAGGCACAAGGCTGTTATTTTCGGTACGGCGATTGGCGATACTGTAAAAGAAGCCGCAAACCGCCGCGTTGTGCGTACCGTACCGCGGCGCAACCTCTTCCTCGTTCAGACCCCTCAGTTCTTTGATATAAAACTCCTAAAAAAAGCCTTCCGTCAGACTATAAAATTTGATGAGTACACGGATGAGGCAGCAATACTTGAGGCACAAAGCATCCCCGTACATATCTTCCAAGGTCAACGCGACAATATCAAAGTAACGAGAAAAGAAGATCTCAGATTAATCGAAAAGCTATTGTGAAAAAGGTCATCCTGCTTGGCTCAACTGGTTCCATAGGACGTAACGCAATAAAAGTTATTAAAGACCTTCATGATTTCAAAATCGTCGGGTTAGCCGCCTACACTAATTATCAAATGCTTTCTGAACAAGCCAAGTATATAAAACCGCGTAGTGTTACCTTGGTTGATAAGAAACACTATGCAGTACTCAAGGGTGAAATAAGTAGAGCCAAGGTTTTCTGCGGTGAATCTGGTATCACCGAGATGATCGATGCTACACAGGCAGATATTTTGATTGCCGCGTTTGCCAGCGCAGTCGGCATCCTCGGTATAAAAAGGGCAATCGAGAAACGTCTGCGTCTCTGTCTTGCGACCAAAGAAATACTGGTTAGTTTCGGCGATGTCATCATGCATGAAGTTCACCGGCATAACATAGATCTCATACCTATTGACAGCGAACATTCGGCAATATATCAATGCCTTGAAGGTAGAAATAGTGATGAAGTCAAGGCAATAATATTAACTGCCTCAGGTGGACCATTCCTTAAAAAATCGATGAAGAATGTAACAAAAGCTGACGTGCTGAATCATCCAGTTTGGAAAATGGGTGCTAAAATTACCGTAGATTCAGCAACGATGATGAACAAAGGGCTTGAAGTTATTGAAGCACACCATCTTTTCAATATACCAGCTGAGCGCATCAAGGTTGTGATACACCCTGAAGCAATATGTCACTCGCTCGTGCAGTTTATCGATGGCACAATGCTCGCTCAAATGTCCACACCAGATATGCAATTACCTATCCAACATTCACTCACATATCCTAAGCGTCGTCCATCAATGGTGCAACACTTGGATATAAGCCAGGTGAAACATTTGAGGTTTATGCCTCCTAACCATAGGAAATTTCCATGTCTTACATTTGCCTATGATGCTCTTATCACAGGTAAAAGCATGCCTGCCGTGCTCAACGCCGCAAATGAAGAAACAGTCAAGTTATTTCTCGAAGATAAGATTGAATTTCACCAAATTCCGCGTATAATTAAGAAAGTCATGAGTGAACATAAACCCCAAAAGGGTTCTATTGAAAACTACATAGAACAGGCATCATGGGCTAAGCAAACAGTTAGGAGGATAACTTGTTAGAACTAGCAACTTCAGGCTTTTGGTCTCCAATAGCTGATTTCGTAATATATCTAATATTACCATTTATGCTGCTGCTTGCCTTTTGTATAACAATTCATGAGTTTGGCCATTTTTTGTTTGCCAAAATATTTGGCATACCGGTGGAGAAATTCTCAATAGGCTATGGTCCACCTCTTATAAGAGTGAAGATCGGTGAGACTGATTTTCGAATTGCTTATTTCCCGTTGGGTGGTTACATAAAGATGGCTGGCGAAGATGAAGGTAAAATTCTAAAACATGAGAATGAACCGTTGCCAGAGCCCAAAACCAAACTACCTCGAGAAGAAAAGGCTGGTTTCTATGATGCGCCCATATATAAACGTATTATCGTGGTGTCAGCCGGACCAATGTTCAACATAATATCCGCAATTATTGTCATGGCATTCACCTTTAGCATACTAGGCATTGCGGTTGATTATTCAACAACGATAGAAGTTGAGGAAAACGGCTATGCTGCACAGGTGGGATTTATGAGCGGTGACTCAGTTATATCGGCAAATGACATACCAATTAATAACTGGGACGAATTCATTGAAATCTTGGCAAAAAACATCGATGGTGAAATCATAGTTAGCATAATAAGAGATGGCGAGGAAATTACACGTGCACTGAGAGTTGTCCCTGACTCGCTCGGTTTTACGAATTTCGTTGAACCACGCGCAGGTGCTGTAAAAAAAGGTGGTCCCGCTCACAAGGCAGGTATAACAGCAGGTGATAGGATACTGACAATAGATGGGTGCGATGTGCAGTCATGGACCGAGATGGTTAATATTGTAAGAAATTCTAAAAAGCCAGAGCTTCTATTTGAATGGGAACATAATGGTGAAACTAAAACTGCGTACATCGCGCCAGAGTCGGACTATGATTTTCTGTTAAATGATACGATTCGGAAAGTTGATATTCTTAAACCTCATAGACGTCAGTTCATTTCGATCCTTAGAGCACTAAGACTTTCATTTACTCGTACTCATAACTTGATTGTGCTCACGTTGGATATGTTATATCAAATGATTACAGGTAAAATATCAAGAAAGGCACTCGGCGGTCCGATTGCGATTGCGAAATTAAGCAGGGAATCTGCTAAGTGGGGATTTGAGTTCCTGCTCGGTCTTCTGGCAGTTATTTCCGTAAATCTTGGGATTGTAAACCTCTTTCCTATCCCAGCACTTGATGGTGGTCACATTCTTATCGGTACAATAGAAGCGGTAAGACGTAAGCGCTTCAGCAAAAAAACAATACTTATTATGCAACAGATTGGCTATGCGTTCATTCTCCTCCTCATTTTGTTCGTTACATTCAACGATATCACGAGATGATTGACATCATCTCAGAATTTAGACAGATTATTGCGGATTCAAACGGATATTGTCATCTGTATACATCTGCTGTAATCCGTCTGAATCAAATAGTTCTTTAGAACTATGAGAATTTTATTCTACAACCCGGCAACAACCCAGAAAAGATATGAGTCCTACGAGGCAATAAAGGGAAGCGCCTTTTTCCGCAGACCCAATTATGACGCAATGCGTCTTTCTTTCCTATCAAAAACACATGACTTCAGATATTATGATGAACGTATTGAAAAAAAGCCCGAGTTCACACCCGATCTGGTCGTTGTCAACGTACCTCTTAACCTTTCGCGCTACGTTTCATCGACAATAAGAAAAAACTGGCCGCGGGATACCAAGGTGATCTCATATGGATTCTTCCCAACGCTCTTTCCTGAACGCAACAAGAAATTCGCCGATAGTACAATAATCGGTGACGTAGCTAATATCTGGAAAAGAATTCTTGCACACGCAGAAAGCGGCAAGCTTTTAAAAGCCTACAACTCAAATCGGAAAGACCAGTTCAGCATTGACCGCACAATTGAAATTAAGTATGGCTTAACCCCGGCGCTGTCACAACTGAAAACATCCTTTGGCTGCACGTGTCTCAAACGCAACAAGGATTTCTGCTATGAGAACATCATGTACAAAAGACTGGTCCAGTGGGATCTCGACGAGGCAATCCATGCAGTCGCGCATATAAAGCGGAAAATTGTTTTCTTGCGTGATGATGACTTCTTCCATGATATTGACTATGCAATTAACTTTCTAGAAAAGTGCTGGCGCTTCAAGAAAATGTGGATATGTCAAAGTACAGGACGATTGTTCGAGCACCCTAAATTGTTCCCTGTACTACGCGACAATGGCGTCCGCATCATACACCTAAAAGAAGACTGGTTAGGCAATGACCTGGTGTACAAAATTGATGACCCGGATTTCCTTAAGGATAAGAAGCGTCAAATCGAACTACTCCATAGTAACAGAATAGCATGTGGTCTTTTGTTGAGACTTGGTTTTGAAGGTGAAGATTTTACTTTCTATCGAAAATTGCTGAAGCTTCTTCTGAATGTTAAAGTCGATATGGTCAAGGTTACTGTTCAGACACCAATGCCGAATACTGAGACCTTTCGCCGATATCAAAAGGATGGTTTCATCGCACAAGATCTGACCCTCTACGATCAATGGATGCCGGTCGTTCAAATCCCGGGCATGAGCCCACAAGCCCTTTATTCATGGATGGAGTGGTTGCGTGATAGGTTCTATTCCTGGGATTCTATTCTCTACAGAAACATCTCGGTTTCACCAAGACTCGGTCTTTACAATACTATGCTGTTCAACCTTTTACCTAATCTTTCATATCGTAACAATTTCCTTGAGAAAGTGGGCTATCCGCCCTAATTACCGAGTATTTTTAACCGCGCTTCAGTTCTAACCAAATAATTTTTTGCACCTTCGTGAGTGGGTTGATACTTGAGGACAGTTTTGAGTAGAGATAAGGCGCCGTTGTAATCTTCGTCAAGAAATTTACTGACCGCGGTGCTATACATCCTCTCTATCTCTTCAGCAGAAATCTTCGCAGTTTTGCTTTTTTGTTTACTTACGTCTTTCTTTTTTTGAAATAACCGTGAATCGGCTTCTTCCATTTGTGCAAGTGCTGTCTCGTTGAGCGAATCGATAGCAACCACTTTGTTATAGTAATAATAGGCATCGGCAAGTTTGCCAGAATCTTCGAGCGCGCGGGCGTAGTCAAGTAGACTACCTATGCAGACTATCTTTTTCGCCTCGTATAGTTCATTAATACTGTCCCTGGTGGCAACAGGATAATCATATTTTTCAAGCGCGGCAATATATCGCTCGGCTAATGTGATTTCACCATTCTCAATGGCATTGTGAAATGCTTCCAGATAGATATTTAGAGAATCGGTTTGTTTTTCCAAGGCAAGGCGATCAAAAGTCTTTACCATGTCAAAAACAAATCGTTTACCTTCAGTACTTATTGCTATGGATTTTTTTAACATCTCGTAGTCTTCGGCTTCAAGAATAAAAGCGTACGTATCTGGCTTAAGTGCAACGCAAAAACTGCTTCGTGTCGTCTTGAAAGACTGACCGAGTTCTTCAACCGTCACCTTGACTAATGGTATGGAATCATGAGTAAGCGAATCACGAATCACTGCAGAAACATTGATTGTTTCCGCCTGGAGAAATGCACTACTATATAGATCGCCGTTATTGAAAGATACAATCAGTTGTGCGATCATAGCTAAAATTATCGATCTTAACACTCACACCCCCTTCTACGATATTATAGTAAATAATAGTAAAAAATCAATAGACCTATGCCATGCCAAGATACTTGTGGACCTGAGGTATTATCCTCACATCATTTAGCCGCTCAAGTGCAGTTTTCTGAATATCGAGGATATTTGGTATAACACATTCAAAGACCGGCTGAATAATGAGTGGTATGTTCTTATCTACACCGACGATGATTTCACACACTTTGTCCAATTCCTGAGGCAATAGATTTTCATTAATCACCATCTTCACGAACACGTTTTTACAGGCGGCTATCTTAAGACATTTCTTATGTTCATTCCAGAGTTTGGGACGTCCAGTTGCCGTGGGGATCTTGAAATCCAGTGATACCGTATTCATGTACTTAATGAGCTTCTTGAGTTTATCAGGCAAAGCACCGTTGGTGTCGAGGTAGATATCCTTTTTCATCTGACGAATACTCCTGCACAACTCACCAAGAAAATCCATTTGCAGCAAAGGTTCACCACCAGTAATCGCGATTTCATCAGCATCCAGTTTATCAAGGAGGAAATCTACTTCAACCGGGTTAGGCGATAGTTCTCCAGCATAGACAAAAGGACCTTCCGTTTTTTGAGTGTTTGGTGTATCGCAATAATTGCAGGAAAGGTTGCATCCTAAAAATCTTATAAAGGTCTGTCGCTTCCCCACCTTAATGCCTTCACCCTGGATAGATGTAAATATTTCTCTAATATAACCCTTCATGCAGAAAAACGCAGCATCATCCCTTTGGGATTCGCAGTACCACCCCGACAAAGTCGAGGTTTGCAGTATCGCCCCGCCATGCAAGAATGGCGGAACTTGCAGTATCGCCTTCGGCTCGCAATGTAAAATAAAAGAAAGCGTTTTCTGCGAACGTAGTGATCCTGCGAACGTGGTGATCCTGCGAGCGTAGCGATCCTACGTTTAATTATTCCACCCATTTCACTTTACAACGCGCCTTATCAATGTTTGCGTACTCTTCTTTGTATTTAGTCATGACTTGTTCGGCAAACCTATGCGGATCAATATCAAAGTCTTTCAAACCCCTTGTCTTCACCGGCGTATTATCGGACACAATATTAATGCCAAAGTGTATGAGTGAAGATAACGGTGTTACTGTTGCAATGGAAATCGACAGCTTGGCATCGCCATCATATAAATCACTACCTCGCCTTGTAATGTTAATGTCACGGCACATCTCATTCAAGACTTCGCCAATAATGGTGGTCAAGACAAGTTGCCTTAGTACTGCTTTTTCAAGATCAGTATCATAGTGTTCTATAATGAAATGCAACATCGACGCAGAGTATATTTTTGCATCGGCTTTGACATCCTCAATATCAGCCATCTGCTCAGTCGGAATATCGCACTTGCCACAAAAAGCAATGATTGAATCGCCAAGCATGTCAAATTCAGTAAATGCATAATTGCTGTGTAATTGTCCACCAGTATAGGCTATCTCTTGCTTAATATATTTCGTTTTCATTCTTCAACTAACTTAATAAGGTGTTCCTGGGCTGATTTGTAATCCGGGTTCAATTTTAAGACGAGTCTGAACGAATCACGTGCCTTATCTTTTTCGTTCAAACCTTCGTAAGCCATACCCAAATTGTAATACAGCTCAGGATTCATCTTGTTTATCTTTTCAGCTCTTTTCATAACCTTGATAGCCTCTTCAAACTTTTGGCTCAGAATATAGAAATTGCCCAGCTCAAGGAGGTCATCGAATATTTGATTCATAGTTTCTCGATCTTTTCGAGGTCCTCATTTTTACCGAGCATTATCAATACGTCACCTGATATTACTTCATCGTCACCACCCGGGCCTACAACGATCTCCTCCTTAAAATCTGTTGAGCCATCGGGCAGGGTAAACGGCAACTTCCTCTTAATGGCAATCACACTTACTTTGAATTTCTCACGCATTTTCAATTCACTGAGAGTTTTATTAACAAGTTTCTTAGGGATAACCATTTCGATTATGCCGTAGGTTTTTGAGAGCTCGATAAAATCAAAGATCTTCGGACTGGCTAGGCTTTCCGCGAGTCTTTCAGCCATCTCTCTTTCCGGGAAGATAATTCGATCTGCCCCAACTTTTCTTAAGATCTTCGAGTGAAGTTCACTTTTTGCCTTTACGATCACCTTCCTCAAACCCAGTTCTTTCAAGGATAAGGTGATCATAATACTATCTTCAATGGTCTCGCCCATACTCACTATTGCCGTGTCAAAATCAGTAATACCAAGTTCTTTCAAACCCTTTTCATCGGTTGCGTCCATGACCACAGCTTGGGAAACAATGCCTTCCATTTCTTTAACGCGTTCTTCATCTTCGTCGATAGCCAGAACATCAAAACCCTTTGCGCTAAGTGCCTGGGCAATACTTGATCCAAAGCGGCCTAATCCTATGACGACAAATTGCTTCATTAATTCCTCCTAATTACCTAAGATACCGAGTTTCTTCTTCAAATATGGTATCAAACCATTGTTCGTAACTATCTTTAAAATAAAATCCGGCAGTTTCTTTGCTTTAATGATTTCATTAGTGCGCATGTTTTTAATTATACCGATTAGTAGATCAATTTCAATATCATCGTTGTGCTCAACCTGCTGCGTAATCCCCGGCGCGATAATCACTGGCAGACCCAAATTGATTGCATTCCTGTAGAAAATCCGGGCAAAGGTTTCCGCAACAACCGCTCTGACACCAAAATACTTAAGGCAAGTGGCGGCTTGCTCACGGGATGAACCGCAGCCGAAGTTCTTGCCGCCGACTATGATATCACCGGGATTTGCATTTTTCAGGAATTCAGGATGGACCGCTTCAAAACAATGCTTTGCCATTTCCTCGCGATCTGCAGTAATAGATAGATACTTACCCGGATAGATCACGTCAGTATTTATATTGTTGCCGAATTTGTATACATGTCCCTTAATCAACATGGTTCAGTTATCTCCCCTTTCAGCGCTGAAGCCGCCACGGTCCCCGGTGAAGCCAGATAAACAAAAGCTTCCGGACTGCCCATCCGCCCCTTAAAATTGCGATTTGTCGTTGCCAGACAAATTTCTTCAGGAGCAAGTAAACCCTGATGTGCACCGAGGCAAGGTCCGCAACCTGGATTCAATACAAGTCCACCGGCTCGGACAAAAATCTCAATATAGCCTTTATGTAGAGCCTCAAGATAGACTCTGCGTGAAGCCGGGATCACTAATAACCGGGTGTCTGGATGTACTGTTTTACCCTCTAAAATCTCGGCTGCGGCAGCCAAATCTTCTAATCTCCCATTAGTACACGACCCGATTAATGCCTGGTCAATCTTTAGGCCGGTTATTTCACTGACCGGTTTGACATTGTCAACTGAATGTGGACAGGCAACTTGACTCGTTAAGCTACTGACATTGATATTCAATTCACCACTATATTCAACATCTTGATCAGGTAAGATAACCTGGAAATGTTTATCGGTCCTCTTTTTTAGATACGCTATGGTTTGTTCATCCGGGGGCACAAACGCGACTTTTGCCCCCATTTCCATAGGCAGATTGGAAAGAACCATACGTGATGCGATAGTCATATGAGATATTGTTTCACCATGGAATTCTACTGCCTGGTAATTGGCACCATCCGCACCCAATATCCCGATAATATGCAAGATAAGATCCTTTGCCGTTACACAAGGTTTGAATTTCCCATCCACATTAATCTTTATTGATTCCGGTACGCGCAACCATAGTTCTCCGGTTGCCCAAACGCCAGCCATTTCCGTAGCCCCAATTCCGGTTGCAAAAGTGCCAAAAGCACCATGTGTAGTTGTATGAGAATCAGTGCCTACTAAGACCTCGCCAGGTAAATCATGCCCCAATTCCGCTAAAACCTGGTGACAAATCCCTTGTCTCAAATCATAGAAGTACTTGATCTGCTGTTCTTTTGCAAATGTCCGTAAACGACGATGAGTAGCTGCGGTCCTTTCACTATCTGCAGGTATACGGTGATCGAATAGTATGACAATTCTCTCCTTATCCCAAACTTTTTTAACACCGATTTCTTTAAACGATCTTAACACAACATCGGCATTTTCATGGGACATAGCCACATCAACTCTTGCCATAACAATTTCGTTAGGCGATACTACTTTTTTACCTGACGCTCTGGCTAAGATTTTTTCAGCAATCGTTTTATTCATAGAAATCATTGTAGTCGCTCAATTCATTGAGCAGCCTGATAAATCCCGCAATCCTGTTTGTAGAATTATAATACGAAGCGGGATAAATCAGGCAACTACGTTTTTGAAAATCAGATTCATCAAAAGCGTTTAATCCGTCCCTTCGGTGATCTGGTTCATTTAGGTATTTAGGCATTTTGGATTTTAGGTATTTGCTTTTTCTCCGGTACACCGTTACTCCCTTACGCCGTTTCCCCCAGTCTCCTTGTCCCCTTATCTTCAAAGATCCCCTGATCTCCTGACCCCACGTGTCTCCATGTCTCCGTTTCTCCATTTCTCTGTTTCTCCGTTTCATTTCGTAATGTCCCGCTCCCATGGTCCATCATAGGTAACTTCTTGTTCACACATACGACGCATAGGCTTCTGCGTCGTCATTTCCTCGTACACATGTGCGATAAGACCAGCACATCGACCAATTAAAAAGAAAGCTTTACCGAGTTTCCAATCAAACCCCATATCTGATATGATCGCAGCGATTGCTCCATCGACATTTATGGGTAATGCTTTGCCCTCAGCGAATTCTTCTTTCAGCGCAAGGCTCAGCTTTATATGCTCTTTAGTGATTTTTAAATCATCAGCCATTTCATAGAGCCGTTTGGTTCGGGGGTCGTTTTTATGGAGGCGATGACCAAACCCGGGCATGCGTCTACCCTGCTTTTTAAGAGTCTTTAGTAGTGTCTGAGCAGTTCTTTCATAATCCCACTTTTCCTCTTGCCTTTTCTTTACCCAATTCTGTAAAATGCGTGCACCATCTTCAATTGCTCCACCGTGGACATCACCAACTGCCAAAATCCCTGCAGCAACTGCACTAGGCAAAGGTACACCAGCTGAGGCAACGATGCGCGCAGCGTGTGTTGAGGGTGGAGTAACACTGTGGTCAATTGAGGAAGTAATGATTGCATCGATCATTTTCGCTTCTTTTTTATCCGGCATTCTTCCTCTTATCAGAAGAAAAAATACTGAACTAAATGGTATATTACCGATAAGGTCTTCCTGACGATAGCCGCGTGTTACAATATTATCTGGTTCAACCT
Source organism: Candidatus Stahliibacteriota bacterium (assembly GCA_030609135.1). Classification (GTDB taxonomy): domain Bacteria; phylum Hydrothermota; class Tepidihabitantia; order SM23-42; family SM23-42; genus JAUVZL01. The sequence goes on from JAUWCU010000002.1 coordinate 41,604, forward strand.
TTGAAATCTTTGTTTGCCACATAATTGTTCCTCCAAATACCTAAAGTTGTGGGAGAGCCTTTCCAGGCTCGATTTTCGCGGGCAGCCCGCCCCCAAATATTTTTCCATAGCTTCTTGCCATTAATCGCCTTCTTTGCCTTATCCTGGCTTCTCCTGCCTTTTTCTGTCTTCTAAAGCCCTTTTCACAAGTATCGGTATCTCGCTCAGTGTTTGCGCAAGTATTGCGCCGTGCTTTTGTAAAGCTTCAATTTTGCCATGAGCAGTACCCATATTACCCTCAATGATCGCACCAGCATGACCGAGCCGCTTACCTTGAGGTGCTGCTTTACCTGTTATATAAGCAATAACTGGTTTTAACATATGTTCAATAAAAGGAGCTGCTAATTCTTCATAAACCCCACCGATTTCACCGGCCATCACAACCGCATCGGTCTCAGGGTCATTTTCAAACAATCGTAATATGTCCTCGTAGTTTGCTCCCAGGATTGGATCCCCACCCAGACCAACTGAAGTCGATTCACCAAAGCCAGCAAGGTTTAGAGAATTTGCCAAATAATATGTCACGGCGCCGCTGCGTGCAATCGTACCTATGCGTCCGGGTTTAAAGGTAATTTTTGGGAGCATACCAACGAGTGCCTTACCTGGTGAAATTACACCTGGCGTATTGCCTCCTATAACGACGACACCCTTTTCTTTGGCTTTCTGGCGTGCGTATAGCATATCGTGAATTGGGATGCATTCAGTTATTACAATGACCGTTTTAATACCGGCATCAATTGCCTCAAGTATTGCATCCTTTGCAAAACGTGGCGGTACCCAAATGCTTGACACAGCAGCATCCGGATGTTTTTCCAAACACTGGTGTACAGTATCATACACTCTTACACCTTCAACTTCCTGACCACCTTTGCCCGGCGTCACACCACCAGCGATCTTTGTCCCGTATTCGAGCATGAACTTTGTATGGAGTGATGCATTTTTTCCAGTAATCCCCTGGACTATCGTTTTCGTTTCATTATCAATAACAATACTCATTGTTATTATTCCTTATCTGCGCAATCTGTGTCCGCCTCTGGCGGATTTTCTGTGTCAATCTGTGTCTTGGCCACCCGGATCGTTTCCTTAATCACTTGCTCAATAGGTGTATCAACCGCATATATCTTGATTTTTTTGAATAGCTCTGGAAAATTTCTTTTTGCTTGTTCCAGTATTTTTCTGCCCTGCTCTTCCATATTACCGGCCATCCTCATGATCATCGGTTTTTCAGGTTTGTTTTCCTTTACATATTGCACTATTGCCCTTGCCCAATCATCACACCGAGAAATGCCTCCAAAACGGGCACCGAATATAGCTTTCACTTTAGGGTTATCAACAAGCAATCCAAGCATAGCCCGGAGCTTTTCTTGAGTCGGAGCACCACCTGAATCCATAAAGTTAGCCGGTTTTCCTTGATAAAGTGTTATCAAATCTATCGCCGCAATGCCAAAACCAGCACCTCCGGGGAATACACCGATATCACCATCAAGATCCACATAAGGGATACCTTTCGCCTTAGCTATTTGTTCGCGTTGGGTCAACTCCCCGAGCTCGTGCCTTGCCACAATACCCATTTCTTTGAGTTCTCGGTGCTTAAACATAGCATCTTCGTCAAGGTCAATTTTGGCATCGAGCGCATAAATGTTTCCGTCTTTTGATAAAACCAGCGGGTTAATTTCAACTAACTTACAATCAAAGCCTAAGAAAAGTTTGTACACCTTCAAGATAATACCCGCAACTATCCCTAACCCATCACTCGAGAATCCCAAATCACCTGATATAGTTCTTGCCTTAAAACCATGCATTATTTCACCTGGATTAAAGTAATACTTTAATAATGCACCAGGATCGTCTTTAGTAATTGCTTCTATGTCCACGCCGCCTTTTTTGCTCGCCATAAATAAGAGCTTATGCTCGAGCCGATCGATCAATGCAGCAATATATACTTCTCTTTCAATATTTATTTTCTTCTCCAGGAGAACTTTCTCAATGACAAATGGACCATGCTTCTTACCTAAAATTGAGCATATCATGGCCTCAGCCTCTTCTCTACACTCGGCAAATTGAACAAGCCCAGCTTTGCCCCGGCCGCCTAAAAACGCCTGTCCTTTAATAACCACCGGATAGACGACCTTATCCAGCTCATTGAAGCTATCCCTACTGATGACAACTGACTCGGGTACTGGTATCATGTACTTTCTGAATAGTTTTTTTGCTTCGAATTCGTATAATCTCATCGGCTATAATTATATAAAAATAAAAATATATTGCAATAGGCAGTGACCACAGTGTGGTATTGCAGGTATCGCTATTTTGATCTTTCTATATCAAAATCTATAAAATCGCAGTGATGTATAATTACAGCTTCATTAGAACGCTTCACCTTCTCGCCTTCAACTGAATGGGCTGCCACGATGTGGGCAACTTCAATGGGCAAACCAGCATCAAGGGTTAAACCATATCCTGCTACTGGATGCCGAATAAGTTTACCAAAACTGGACTTAGTGTATTTTTTACCAAGCTTTTTGTATTCAAGTAATTTCCCGACGTCATGGACCAACCCGCCGGCAATAATGTGGTCTATTTTAACATCCTGGCGTTTACCTGCTACTGCTATTGCCATACGCGTAACTGCCCTGGTATGTTCAACGAGTGTCTTTTTTGTCTTGATGAGCAGAGTAAACGGTATTTTGTCAATTCTCTGCCACTTGCCTTTTTTCATAGCTAATAGCCATACTGCGATAACGCCTTCGCGAAGTGATTTACTTGTTATCTTTTCAATCTCAGGAAATAGCTTTATTATGTATTTTTTATCCATAATTCCCCTTTCTGATAAACTGCTAAGTCAATGATCTCCCCGCCCCAGAAAGCAGGGTATCTTATTTTCTATTTCACCCTCTCCGCCGCTTGCCGCGGCACGATGTTTTAAATATTTGAACTTCACACACATCAGATTCTACTGCCCGGACAGAGGCTGTACCAAAACGTCGTCGTAATCAGTCACCATACCCTCTTGTTCCAAGACCCCAATACCAATACCTCCATTGATAAATGGATTATCATTGTCCGTATAGCTAATTCGAAGGCTGTCATTCAAGTAGCCTTTAATCTGATGAGGTTGGGATTGAATTTCAACCTTGAGGTTGTACCAGACATTTTGCTCGGGCTTGAAAGGATAGCTTGCGAGGAATATCCAAATTCCGTTGACTCGTTTGTAAAGGTCAATGCAACCTGCATCACCATGAATGCCGAAGCGGTAGTAATTCAAATCATCCTGTACCCGGAAAAAGACGTATGATTTCAACCAAGACACACTAGCACTACCTATTATTCTGGTCCTAACCTGATATTGGTAATTCGTCCAGTCGCAAGCCTCAGCCACGGTGGCAAAATGCGTGCTGCCGCTACCCCGGGCAAAACTAGGTTCTTCGGGCGGAACGAACCATGTTCCTTGGCGTTTGTTCCATAGGGTATCCATCACACCACTATCAAAGTTGTCAGCGAACAATGTATCTGGTGGTTCGAGCGGACGCACGACAATGTCATCGTAATAGTTGGTCATATTGCCTTCAGTAATACCGATGCCGATACCACCATACTGATATTTTGTGTCATTGGCAGTAATTACTTGCTTACCATTGAAGAAACAACGAATCCAATTGCCCTGAACCTTAACCGCAAGATTGTACCAGCTGTCCTTCTGGGGTTGAAAATCATAAGTACCAAGCCTTGTCCATCCATGTAAGCTATCGCGTCGATAGAGCACGAGCCTTGGTTCATCTCCCTTTATTCCGTATCTGTAGTACTGAGTGTCATTTTGGACACGGAAGAAAACATAAGATTTGAGATACGGTATATCCGGATGAGTACTTCCCGCCATTTTAGTATTGACCTGAAAACGGTAATTGGTCCATCCTTCATCACCCGCACCGACTGTGGCAAGGTAAGAAGAATAATTCCCACTGCCTTTTGCACTGCTGTCCTCAACCGACCACGCATTTGGATCATCCCATTTATACCATTGACTACTCATTGAACCAGAATTAAAATCGTCATAGAAAATATCTCCGGGTAATGGTCTCATTGCCCGGTTAACCTGCTCTGTAATACTACCAACCGTATCACTGTTACTAATAGCGGTTATGTAGAGGGTACCGACAGTATCTTTTAATTCTAAAAATACTTCAACTTCTTTGGTTCCATGTCCGGGGAGTGTAACCGGATTGTTCCCAATGAATGCTATCTCTCCATGTCCTTGTGTAAATGCTCCAGTCAAGGTAACAGACATCGTATCAGTTGTGTTGTTTATCAAAGTCAATGGAAAGCTATCACCAGTCGGAAACTTTATGAATAAATCTTCGGGTAGCTCAAGGCTCACCGGGTCATAAACCCATACTGTAAACAATGTTGAATCATCTGGCGTCGGGCTAGTATTAATCACCCAGAAAGTATCTTCACCAAGGGGATGGGTATCTGGGATTGTAAAATCATATTGAATCTCCCGAACTTCACACTGACGCAGCCAAAAAGTACGAAAAGAGCAATTCCCAAATGGTGTGGTGATTAGCAACGCGTATTGTTTAGAGCCGAACTCAAGATTCTGAACCCGGAGTTTGAATTTTCCAGCCTTACCTTGGCAGAGCACTGGTGAAGACATCGATGAATATTCGTACCTCGGTTCCTGACTGAGCCGAACAAGTGCGGAAACCATGTGTTCGGGCACATTAAGCATATCCATGGCAGTAGGATCGTAATAGACCCATCTTGGTCCAAAATAATCTCCTGACAAAACATAACAATGATCATACGTGCCTAATCCGGGGAACATTATTTTAACACCCAGATTGTATCTAAATGGATCCATGCTGACTTGTGACCTATCCATGTTCACCATTGGAATAAGCAAGTCATTATCTGGGATTTTAAAAATATTGCCTTTAATATCTGCAGGCAGTCGTAGAGCATGGGCATTAAGTACCCATGTCTTACCCTTATACAAATTAAAAAGAGGTTGATACTTAAGGTCTATTAAGCGACTTAAGGGTTCATCTACATTAGCCTCAAGGCTTGGATAAAGTCCACCATACAAAGCAGTCTTGTCCTTGGTTTCGGTCTCACTAGCTAATGTGTCAATGACAAAAAGTATTAAAGGGCGGGATAGACCAAGATACTGCAGACAACTTACTACTTCAGGATGTCTTTCAACCATGATTCCATCGATGTTTTTACATACCTCCACGCTTGTGGGCCCATTGGCTAAAATGCCTTTGTTACGATTATGCACCTCTCTACAGATTTTTTCATTTATTTCTTCCAGCGCAAATCCAAGCATATAGACAGGAGTAGTATTAATCATGGTCACGCTATCGTTGTGAGCGTAATCATAATAGTGGTAATCATCCCGGTCATAGAAGATACCTGCCGCTGGAAAACTATCTAAAACAGCCGTTATCTGAGTGTCGATGTATGCCGCCCAGGAACGTTCACCCGGGGGATAAAAGGACAAAAGATTCGTGTCCGGATTCATAAGTCGGCATGCTTGAAAAGCTTTAAGGGGATTTCCATCCTGATCTTTCGCAAGAGATGAATCAAAAGGAAAAGGTATTGTGTCATTATATACCCAACTTTTCCATGCCTCCATAGACTGAGTATATGGATATGAACCAATCTGATGATCATTAAATAAATTCATAATGTACGTAATGGTATCGTAGGTATAATAATCATTGCCGGCGTGTCGAAGCCAATATTTATAAGTCGTAGTGCTATCTCCATCTCTTATGCCCAGCCATTTGAAACGGTCCTGGGGTACATAGAGGCCAAAAAATGCCTTGTTGTGATAGTATTCTTCCCATTTTACTCCGAATATTTGACAGGTATCTATTTTTTCCAGCTCACCAAATGTCCAGGAACCTGCTATGAAGAATCGTCCTTCATAGTCTTGTATTTGGGAACTGTCATGAGGTGTAAAATATTCTGGATACCGTGTTTGCATATAGGCAAGCCCTGGTCGCCAGTCGCCTTCATGAGGGACAAGATACAATGAAGTCTGGGCAGCCTGGCTCTGCGGTACGTACATTTGCATATAATTGTATGAGACCCTAAAAGTATCGGAAGCAGGGGTTTTTCTTAATTTAAATTGCAGTCGCGGTTTTTTCACTTCAAATGGGCAGATAAAAGATACACCATAATCCAAAGTGGTATCATATAGAGTTACAGACGGCAAAATGCAGAAATTCTCACGATAGATGATTGTTTTATTGAAGTAGTCTTCGATGAAATACGGTGCATTGGCATCAGCCCAGAACGCATATTGCATTGTATCAAGAAGCGGTAAAGAAAAATCCAGACGCAATGAGCGTCTTGTCGGATTCTCAATATTGAGCCAGACATGATTATCCCAACGTAATCCGAGTGTATCCATTGTATAACTAACCAGTGCCTGATGATTCGGAAAATTAATTTGAAAGCTGATCATCCCCTGTGTGGGAGTATTAACCGTGTCAATATAAACTAAGGAATCAACATCCTCATCTTGCAGATATTCCTGACTTATCAGCGTGTCCCGGAATACTATTTGTCCTGGCTCATTAGCTGAGAGCAACCCACTATGACCTTTTACTGTCAGACCGCGTATCACGCCTGTTTGCCTCCAGAATATCACCTCCATGTGGATGTTGCGTAATATGATTAAGGTATCATTACTCTCGAATTCCACTTTCACCAGCTCAACTTCACCCATATTCACCGGTCCGATTTCAGGGTCATAAGTAATAACCTTGTTTCTAAAATATGAACCATATTCAAAATGAACATCATACTTACCTGCAGGAAGTGCACCGAACCGAGAAGCATGAAAATAACCATCTCCATACATCGGATGATGATAACTTACTGTATCAAGCACAATGCTCGTGTCGTTTTGATACACCGCCTTGATGTGGACTCCATTGGTTCTTACACCCTCTACCTTGGTAAAACCGTAGCAAAGTGTTTCTGCATAAGCAGTTTGCACAGCGCCCAGGCAAAACAATGCTACTATGAGTGACAAAATGTTCTTCACGCTATCCTCCTTTCCCCTTACTTTAATCGTTCGACTGAGATCACGTCGAAGTCCTCTCCCCTATGGGGAGAGGGAAGGGTGAGGGGAGTCAAGATTCCCTATTTCATCTTCACAACCCGCACAGGCTTGAAACTCTTGTCTTCAGGGATGAAAAAATAAACCCCGGCAGAAAGACCAAAACCGATTTTATCCCCAGAATAACTACCAACCTGTCTCCCCATGATATCATAGAGAATAAAGTGTTCCCTTTCACAACCGAGAGCGGATGCAAAAGAAACAAATGGATTAGGAACAACTTGTAAATTTGACGTGTAAGGTCGATGCCAAGCACTATTATTATCCTCGATCCCTGTATTTCCATCCGCATCGGTTTTGACAAGATAAACCTGACGCTGATTTCCGAATGAATACGTAAACCCGGCGATGATATACCCACCATCTGTGGTCTGCTGGACAGAGTAGCTGCCATCGTTGGAGTTCCCGCCGTAGCATCTTATCCATTGATCATTACCAAGAGAATCGATCTTTGCTACGTAGGCACTACCAAGCCCGAGAGCATCGGTATATCCTGCAACGATATACCCTCCATCAGTAGTCTGCTGAATACAAAATCCCTGTTCATAACCCTGACCTGATATCACCCCATACCCTCTGGTCCACAAAGTATCCCCGAGAGAATCAGTCTTTATGAGATAGACATCTTCATTGTTACTCGATATATACCAGTAGTATCCCGCGATGATATATCCACCATCTGTGGTCTGCTGGACAGAGTAGCCTTCTTGTACATTCGCAACTCCTCTTTGGTATCTCCCTGTCCAGAGTGTATCACCAAGAGAGTCGGTCTTCACCAGGTAGACATCGTTTCCTATCATCCCCGCTGCAATATAACCCCCATTCTGCGTCTGCTGAACTGAATAGCCATTGTCATCGAAATTTCTAGTCCATAGAGTATCTCCGAGAGAGTCGGTTTTGATAAGGATAAAGTTACCTTGACGGTCACAATAATCCCACCAATAAGGACCGCCAACAATAATATACCCTCCATCAGTAGTCTGCCGAACACAATTCCCACATGAGGCACCTCCATATGTTTTAGTCCATAAAGTGTCTCCAAGAGAATCGATTTTAACAAGATAAATATGTTCATTATTTCCAAAAGAAGTAGTGTAACCGGTGATGATATAGCCTTCATCAACGGTTTGCTGGACAGAGTAGCCCCAATCTCTCCCTGTCCCTCCATAGATCTTAGCCCAGAGCGTATCTCCGAGAGAATCGGTCTTCACCAGGTAGATCTGGTCGCTATCTCCATAAGAACTAGTATATCCTACCACTATATAGCCACCATCTGTGGTTTGGTCTACAGAACGACCTTCCTCATAGCCCGCCCCTCCATAGTTCCTCTCCCACATCAGTTGAGAAAAACCTGTGCCTGCAAAGACCATGACAAGCAGCACCCAGAGCACAAGCCGAAGTGGATTAAAATCTTTTTCCATTTATCCTCCTAAATAATAATAATCTTTTTGAATAATATGTCAAGCCTTATTGGTAACTGTTCAGATAAATCGAAAGTAGGATTAGAAAAAGGGGAATGTTCAAAATAGACAGGTTATAATACTTTGGCAGGGTATCTTACTTTCTATTTCACCCTCACCCCTGAAACAAGTTCAGGGCAGGCTCTACCCCATGAAATACAACGTTTTTTGACCCGTTAGATACTGAGCTTCAAATATGCTTATGCTCTTCAATCGTATAACAGGGTGTTATCTAACGGGGTTGACGGTAATAAGACTGAAAGTTTGGTAGCGAACATAGTAATGGATTTATCAAGTTTCAATCAGTATTATTTCACAGGGTGAACTCTCTCCCGTCAGCGTAGTTCATACTCTTTATTCATTATGGTTTTTCTTCTTCAGATAATCAAGTAAGCCGCCCGCCTTCATGATTTTCATTTCAAGCGGTGTAATAGCGATGCCTTGATAAACCTTATTCTGTGATAAATTAGTGATTTTACCATTTTCAATGTTAACCTCAAGCCGGTCTTTCTGTTCAATCTCCCCGGTTCTATCAAATAGCACAATCGGTAAACCAGTATTAACCGCATTTCTATGGAATATCCTGGCAAAAGACCTGGCGATCACAAGAGAAACACCAATACCATGGATACCTACAGTCGCATGCTCACGTGAAGAACCGCAGCCGAAATTCTTGCCGGCTACAATAATATCACCCGGTTCCACGTTTTCTATGAATTCTTCCCCGCCAGGCGCGCCTTCCATAGCATGGAGCGCCATTTCCTGCTTGTCAGTAATGGGCAGATACTTACCCGGATATATCTGGTCAGTATCAATATCATCTCCAAAGCACCATACCTTTCCTTTAATTATCACATTACACCTCACGTGGATCAGTAATGACTCCTGTCAAAGCAGTCGCGGCAGCGGTTGCTGGCGATGCAAGAAAAACTTTAGCACCTTGACCGAGCTTGCCTATGAAATTACGATTTGAAGTAGAAACCATTACTTCACCAGGTGCAAGAATACCAGGGTGTCCAGTCGTACACAGTGCACAACCCGGGTTGGTCACCACGGCGCCAGCATTTATAAAAATGTCGTACAAGCCTTGTTTCAGTGATTTTTTTGCTACTTCCATGGTTGCTGGCACAATAATTAAACGCATACCAGGTTTAATTTTATTCCCTTTTAATATTTGTGCAGCGATATTCAAATCCTCAAATCTACCATTAGTACAAGAACCTATGAAAACCTGATCAACCTCAGTCTTGGCAATATTTTTAACATCCTTTACATTATCCGGTGAATGGGGACAGGCGATCTGGGGTTGCAGATCATCGATATTGAATTCATGTATTTCTTCGTATACAGCATCTGAGTCAGGTTCAATTGTTTCAACCTTTTCTTTAGTCCTCGTTTTGATATAATCCAAAATCTCATGGTTAGGCTGTATAAAACCGATATCTCCAGACATCTCGGTTACCATACTTGCCATTGTTATACGTTCAGCAAGATTCAAATGGTCGATTGTCTGACCAGAGAATTCGACTGCCCGGTTGAGCGCACCGTCAGTCTTCAATGTCTTGAGTAGAAAAAGTATTATATCTTTTGCCGTAACGAACTTCTTTAGTTTACCAGTAACTTCAATCTTGATCGTTGGTGGTATACGAAAATATAACTCACCCTTGTACATTGCGCCGGCAATATCGGTTGTGCCCATACCAAACCCTGCAGCACCGACCCCACCAAGCAGATTCATATGACTATCAGTACCAACAATAATATCCCATGGTTTTGCCAAACCGTTTTCAAAAAGAATATGCTGACCAATACCTGTATCGATGTCAAAGAGTTTTACACCTTGACGAGCAGCAAATTCCCTCAAGAATTTTTGATTTACCGCGACTTTCTCGTCACGAGCAGGGATATGAAGGTCAAAAGTTATCACTACTTTTCTATTATCAAATACCGACTGTTCACCAAACTTGTTCTGATATTCCTGGATAACATTTGGTCCGCCAAAATCGCGCATCGCTACAAGATTCAATTTCGCCCAGATATATTCACCTGGTTTAACATCTTTACCTGCCGCGCGTGCAAAAATCTTCTCAATGATTGTCATGGCTTTGCCAAGCTTACAAAATCCAAGTTCCAAGAACCAAGAGTTAAGCACATACTAATCTTTGACTTTGTTATAGATTGATCCGAAAATATTTCTGAGTTCATATGATTCCTGGACCAATATTACTACTGTTTCTTGATTACCAATCTGCGTTCTTCGCATAATGCGTAGCCAATAATTCGATTCTCTTGTCTCTTTAAGAACAATGCTAATCTTATGCCTAAAGTCTGCTTTTGAACTGGTCGCCTGAGCTTCCTCATAATTAGCGCCGACTGAAGTACCTGATTTTGCCAGTTGATACCTAATAACATCATTTTCTTTTTCGTAGGGAACTGTTTTCAGGAGATCAATAATGGCAACTGCAAATTCAAATGTTCTCTCTTTTAAATCAATGATATATTCTGCTCCTGGTTCCTTGACCTCAAATCTTAATGGTGCTTTTTGAATGATCTCATATACTTTTTCTTGTTGACACTTCATTATTCCTATCACTCTCTTGGTTCTTGGAACTTGGTTCTTGGAACTTGAGAAATTACAATTTCTCTGCAATGGCTTCTGCCATTTCTAAGCTCGTCGCCTCACCGCCCATATCATACGTTTTGGTTTTTCCTTCCTCGATAACCTGGGCAACCGCTTTCTCGAACCGGTCCGCAGCAGCGTGTTCGCCAAGCCATTCAAGCATCATTTTAGCAGCAAGGATTGTTGCGATCGGGTTTACCTTATACATACCAGCATATTTTGGCGCTGAGCCGTGGGTCGGTTCAAAAACTGCATAGCTGTCACCAATATTACCGCTCGAGCCAAAACCGAGACCCCCGGTCATCTGCGCACATAAATCAGAAATAATATCACCATATAGGTTGGGTGCAACCAGAATGTCGTAGTTAAATGGTTTCTTAAGCAACCACTGACAAAGAGAATCAACATTCGCATTATCAGCTTCAATACCAGGGTAGTCTGCAGCAACCTGATCAAATTTTTCAAGGAATAAACCATCTGTTGCTCTCACGACATTTGCCTTATGGACACACGTAACCTTTTTCCTTTTGTGCTTTTGTGCAAAATCAAAAGCTGCTCGGACAATCCTCTCGCACCCTTTGGGCGTATTGACCTTCACAGAAATAGCTGCATCCCTGGCTACATTTTCCATTCCCTTGATCGACAACATTTCTACAGGAACTTGATTATACTCAATGCCCGAGTACAGATCTTCAGTATTCTCCCGAAAAATGACAAAATCAATACCCTCTTTAAAGTTCAGTGGGTTACCTTTATACGCCTTACACGGACGTTTGCATATGTATAAATCAAACTTCTGACGCATTCGCACAATCGGACTTCGGTAAACCAAACCTTTGTTTCTTAAGCTTGGTACGAGTTCAGTATCGGCAATACTCTTTGGTTTTGAAGTTATTGCACCGAACATCGCACAATCAGTACTCCTCATTAGTTCAACAGTTCGCTTAGGCAGAGGCTCGCCTTCTTTGCACCAGAATTCCCAACCTACATCACCATGTATGTATTGAGCATCAAGACCAATTCTATCAAGGACGATTCTTGTTGCGTCGAGAACATCCTTTCCTATACCATCACCAGGTAACCAGGCAATCTTATATTTTGCCATCTTTACTCCTTAACGAATGGACACTGGATTAGGGTTCGGATACTATATTCTTATTCCAGTTTCCAAACCCAAACCTATCATCTGTTTTGTTCAGCATCCTAACCCATAGACCTTATACTATCCCCTCATATATGCGGTATTTTTTGTAGAGCTTACCACCCATTTTTGTAACAGCATTGTTGGTCGGGTGGTTATCCTCAAGTACCCATGATAGCTCACCTGCATTGTAGCCGAGCTGCTGAGCGGCTCGAAAAGACTCAAGGAAAAGTAATGACTCTAAACCCATTTTTCTGTACTGCTTGCGTACACCCATGATTATCATACGCGCGTCTTTTATTTTCTTTTTGTAATACAGGAATTTCAGCATCTCAATAGGCCCCAATCGTCCGTTCAGTTTTTTTAGAACCGTATTGTAATTCGGTACAGCAAGCGAGACTGCTACTGGAACACCGTCTATTTCTATGATCGGCACCAACTCCGGGATAATCAATGATTTCATATTCTCGGCAAAGGCACTTATTTCCTCATCAGTCATCGGTACAAAGCCCCAATTACGGCTCCACGCATCATTATAGATCTCTTGTATTTTCTTTACTTCATTTTCAAAGTCAGCAACATTAATCGGTCTGACCTTCATATCATGTACTCGTCTCCGTACAATAGAACAAATTCTTTCCAGATATTCAAAGGGTGCATCTTTCATATCACAGTAATACGCAAAGAGATCTTTGGTTTTCTTAAGCCCGCACTTTTTTATCAAATCATCGTAATACTCATAATTGTAAGGCATCATTATAAAAGGCGTTGTATAAAAACCCTCAATCAGAACTCCACATTCATTATTAGTCGATGGATTCAAAGGACCGATGTATTTGGTGATATTTTTGTCACTAAGATATTCCTTTACATGTTCAAAAAGGGCTTTTCCTGCATCTTCATCATCATCACACTCAAAGAACCCAAAATATGCTGTCTTTTCATCCCAGAATTCCATGAAGTTATAGTCAATAATCGCGCATATCCTCCCGGACAACTGTTTATCCCGGTAGACAAGAAACAATTCCTTTTCAGCATGGCTCCAGAACGAATTCTTTGTTTTATCAAAGAGATTACGTACCTCACGTTTAAGCGGAGGCACCCAATAGCGATTTTTTTTATACAATTTAAAAGGAAGGTTTATAAAATCCTTCAGTTCTTTTTCGGTTTTTACAGGAACTACAGTAATCATTATTTCTTTAACCCAAATTCTTCAGCACAGTGTGCAAAAGCCTCTAAGATAATTTCAATGTCTTCATCCGTATGTGTAGACATATAGCTGGTCCGAATCAAAGCGCGGCCGGGCGGCGTCGCCGGAGAAATAACCGGGTTTGCAAAAATACCGCTCGCAATCAGTTTTTTCCAAAAGGCAAAGCATTGTTCATCTTCACCAATGATAATCGGGATGACCGGCGTCTCACTATCACCAGTATCAAGCCCGATATCTCTAAAACCCTTTAACATACGTCGGGCTACCGCCCACAATCTTTTGCGGCGTTCAGGTTCGGTTCTGATAATATTCAAAGCCATCTGGGCACTCGCAACTGAAGCAGGAATCATGGACGCCGAAAATATTAATGCCCGGGCACGATGCTTAATATGGGTGATAACGTCTTTATCACCGACAACAAAACCGCCCAGTGATGCAAATGCTTTACTAAACGTCCCCATTAGTAAGTCAACTCTATCGAGCACACCAAAGTGCTCACATGTACCTTGACCTTTTTCGCCGTGTACACCGACTCCGTGTGCATCGTCAACGAGTAAGCGGCACTTATATTTTTCTTTCAAACGGACGATTTCAGGGAGGTTAGCCAAATCACCTTCCATGCTGAATACGCCATCAACAATTATCAATTTACCGCGGTCTTCAGGTAACGTCTTTAATATCCGCTCTAAATCTTCCATATCATTGTGCCGATACTTCTTAACATCGGCAAATGATAAACGGCAGCCATCAATGATAGAAGCATGGTCCTGACGATCAATGATCAAGAGATCGTCTTTGCCGCCGAGTGCTGAAATAATACCCAAATTCGTTTGAAAACCAGTGGAAAAAATAATCGCCCCGTCTTTTTCATAGAACTCAGCCAGGTCTTTTTCAAGTTTGACGTGAATATCGAGTGTCCCATTGAGAAACCTTGAACCAGAACATGTCGAGCCATACTTTTCCACGGCTTTGATCGCTGCTTCCTTCATGCGCGGATCAGCAGCCAGACCAAGGTATCCATTAGATCCGATCATTATAAATTCTTTACCATCTATTTTGACGCGGTGACCCTGGGCAGATTCTATCGGTGTGAAATATGGATAAATCCCCAATTCCTGTGTTTTTTTCACTCGTTCAACGGTGAAAGCACACTTTTTAAATAAATCCATTGGATAGTATAGTTACTTTTTGTCTGAAGTCAACCTATGTTCCTCAGGAACCATTTCAGGTCAAAAATCTTTGCGATCTCTTTTTCATTAAGGTATTGACACACTTTTTTGTCCTTAAGAACTGTCTTTTTCAGATCTTCTTTTGCCGCAATAGTCTTGAAAGACAAACGCTGTACAGTGTTATAAGCCTCTCCCCTGCTCATACCATGTTGTACGAGTTTGTTCATTAAATTCTGGGAGGCGTAAACACCGTAGCTTGCCTCAATATTCTCCATCATGCGTTTTGGATACACATTCAGGTTCTCAAGCACCCAGCGTGTTTTTAGAGTAAGGTAATGTGCCAAGTGAAATGCATCCGGGAAAATAACCCGTTCGACTGAAGAATTAGTAATATCCCGTTCATGCCAGAGCGTGATATTCTCGTAAGCCGGGATTAGATAGCTACGCAGAACCCGCACCAAACCGCTTATGCGTTCACAGGTAATCGGATTTTTCTTATGCGGCATGGCAGAAGAACCCTTTTGCCCACGAGTAAACGGTTCAAGCACCTCACCTATTTCAGTACGGGAAAGGTTCCGGATTTCAGTAGCAATCCTTTCCAAGGCGCATGCATACAGTGCAATAATAGCAAGCAGCAAAGCGAAACGATCCCTTGGTAGAACTTGAGTTGACACGGGTTCTGGTTTCAAACCTAACTTCCTCATAACTCTTTTCTCAAGCGCTGGTGATAGCATTGTATAGGTACCAACTGCACCAGACAGCTTACCAAAGGACATTTCTTTCCTAGCAAGGATAAGACGCTGATACGCCCGCTTGACTTCTTCATACCAGGAAGCGACTTTGTAACCGAATGTAATAGGTTGAGCAAAAACACCATGTGTTCTGCCCATCTGGGGCGTTTTTTTGTATTTCAAGGAAAGCCTTTTCAACACGGTCAGGAGTTTCTTCACATCACCCAGCAAAACATCAATAGCTTCAAGGAGCATCAACACAAAGGCGGTATCAACAAGATCGTACGAGGTCAGTCCAAAGTGCAACCATTTACCAGCTCGCTTGTCGAGTTTTTCCCGGGCAGCTTCTAAAAAAGCAATAACGTCATGGTTGGTGACTTTTTCTATGGTTCGAACTCGTTCTGGTTTCACCTTTATCTTGGCTAGTTTGCTACTGAGTCCACGCGGAATCACCCCGGATTTTTCCTCAATCCCAGCAACAATTCGTTCGACAAAAAGCCATTTCTTTAATTTGTATTCATCATTGAATATTCTTGCCATCTCTTTTGTCTGATAACGTGTTATCATATTATTGCTCCTTGCATTATGAACCCAGATACAACTGGATTATTAAACCACCTCGGTCCAAAATAAAATAAAGGAAACGGTCACTTTTCATTGCTTCATTAAAATCATTCTTATTCCGTATGCGTTTGTTATCGATTCTTAGAATAACATCACCCGCTCTAATGCCCAATCGTTCTCCAGTGCTGCCTTTTTCAACCTCTAAGACAACAACACCATCTTTGTACCCTGATTTATATCTCTTGGCTAGTTGCGTACTTATATCTTCAACGTACAATCCAAACCTGCTTATCATCTTCGAGTATTTGAATTCCTCAACTATGAGTTTGACTTTGATGGTGTTCTCATCCCTTAAACCAGTGATTTGGAGTTCCTCATCCACAAAAACATTGGCGATAAAATTATCCCAGTCTGACACCCGTTTTATTAAGATGCCATTGACTTCAACGATTCTATCGCCGATCTTTATGCCGGCTTTTTTTGAAGGACTTAGCGAATCAACGTTAGTTACTATCACACCAAAGACAGGAATCCTAAAGTTTTCAACAATATCCGGGGGGATATCCTGTAACCATAAACCAACCCAAGCCTGACGGATCTTGCTGTGCTCTTTAGCCTCAGCGATGAACTTCCTTGCAAAATTGATGGGTCGGGCAAACCCAATACCTTCAGACCCACCGCTCGATGTAAAAATGAAATTATTTATGCCGATTACCTGACCAAGAACATTGACTAAAGGACCGCCTGAATTACCCGGATTTATTGCCGCATCAGTCTGGATCATGTTTTTATAGACTCTTTCATCATGGCTTGATTTTATTGATCTATTCAGTGCCGAGACAACGCCAACTGTAACTGTAGGGCTTGTATCTTCAAGCAAAAATCCAAATGGGTTGCCAAAAGCGATCACCCATTCCCCGATCATCAAATCGTCAGAATTCCCAAATTCAACATACGGTAAGTCATTTGTATCGATCTTCATCAGTGCCAGGTCCATAGTACGGTCAGCGACCACAACCATACCCTCTATTTGCCGACCATCGGGCAAGGTTATCTTAATTTTGGTTGCATTGGATATCACGTGTTCATTCGTTAAAATATAGCCATCCTGGGAAATAATAACGCCTGTACCAAGACTCTTAACTTGTTGTTTATGATATCGTTCGGGGAAAAAATCACGGAAAAAATCACGGAACATATTATCTGCATAAGGTGAGAAAAAAGGAGAAGTTGCCACAACTTTTGTTTGAATCACCGATATGGAAACTACTGCATCCGTGACTTTATTGGCGGCTAGAACAATGGCATTTGTCCTTTGTATCGAAACATTTTTGTTCCGACTTAGCCTTTCGTCTTGCCGGTTACGAAAAAACTGCGGTCCTACTGTACTGTATAGGGTTATTGCAAAAATTGTGACCACAATGCCGAAAAATCCGTAAAAAATGTTCTTCTTTGTTATTATCATGTTCAGTCCTTTCTTGCTATCATAGACACGGCAGGCGTAATCAGTACTTCACTTCCACAAGAAATAACCCCTGTGGAGGTGCGAAAAAGAGATCTCTTATCTTACCGTCTAAAACATCTTGTGTCTGCGCTGGCTTATAATGACCACGACCCACATCATGCAGAAAACCGACTATGCCGCGCACCATCTTTCTGAAGAAGCGATCACCCTTAATTTGTATTATAATACGTGAATTCTGTTCTGTCAAGCTAATGCTGTAGAGAATGCAGAATGTATTATCCTTGTCATTTTCAGCAGAGAAGTATTTGAAATTGCGTTGGCCAATCAAACAATCCTTTGCCTTTTCCATTTTGGATAAATCGAGCGGGTACCTCACATACCAATTGTATCGCAGCTTGAATGGCGATGGTTGAAGAACTATATTATACTCATAAACCTTATATTGTGCAGAATATCTGCTATGAAAATCGTCGTTCACCTTAAAAATCTGCTTAATATATATATCGTTACCTGTCAACGAATTGAGTGCCTTGCGGATCTTGGCTAATTCAAGAGAAGAGGATGTGTGGAAATTTGCAACCTGACCAAATGCATGGACTCCTTGGTCAGTTCTCCCAGCTCCGATTATCCTGATGTTCTCGCTGGTTAGTTGCTTTAAAGCATGCTCGACCTCACCCTGGACAGTCCGTTCATTGGGCTGGTACTGCCACCCGCAGAAATCAGTCCCGTCGTATTCAATAACGACCTTAATGTTTTTCATCTTAATCATTCAATAAGTTATTCAGTTATCAGGTCATTATGTCACTGAGTCATTAAGTCATTTTTTACGAATACGATATTCTCCGTTTCTTCGTTGATCTGGTTCATTTAGGCATTTTGGATTTTAAGTATTTACTTTTTCTCCAATACACCGTCACTCCCCTACGCCGTTTCCCCCGGTCTCCGTGTCTCCAGCAAAGCGTGTTCATTCCGTTACGCCAGCGGTAGTATTACCTTAAAAGTGGTCCCTCTACGCATTTCACTATGCACCTCGATACTTCCGTCATGTGCCTCAATTATGTTCTTGGCTATTGCTAAACCAAGACCTATGCCACCTTTTTTTGTTGTAAAGAAAGGCTCGAAGATCTTTTCCATGGCTCGTTTGGAAATGCCTTTGCCGGTATCCTGTATTTCAACCATACCTTTCTTTTTGTCTATATATGTCCTTATCTTAACAGTCTTACCTTCAGGGGTAGCTTCGCAGGCATTACTAATAATATTCACCAGACCGGCTTTCAGTTTATTGAGATCACCAAGGATGAAGAAATCATTGTCTTCTCTTTTTATCACTATCTTGTTGGTTTTGGCACGCGGCAACGCATCAATGAATGCCTCGTTTATGACTTCACTGATACGCAAACGATTTTTCTTGAACGGCACAAACTGGGCAAAGTTCAAGAAATCAGTAACAATTTCATTCAACCTTATTGATTCGTCTAATGCCATATTTGTAAAATGGAGGATATCAGCATCCTTCTGTGAATCCCGGATTACTTCAAGGGATCCTCTTATTGACGATAAGGGATTCCGGATCTCATGTGCCAAAGAACCACCTAATTCCGCAAGGAGTTGTGTCTGTTTGGAGACGCGTGATTTTTCTTCCAGTTTTCTAATAGCTGTAATATCCTGAAGTATACCAAGACCGATTTTTGAACTGTAAATTCTGGCGCACGACAATACAAAATACCGTTTACCAATCTTCAGTTCAATCGACCTTTTTGCGTGACGTGCCTTAAGAAATTTTGCAATATAGAGGTGAACTCTTGACTGTATTGGACCTTCTGGGATATTGGTATGTATTATCGTGCCGCGCCGGTCGATGGTTATGATCCCTGAAGGAAGATTCTTTAATATTTCTTCGGTTGTGAGCCTTAATCTCGCGGCTTCTTCAGTACGGTTTTGGTAGCGCTTTGACCATGCGCCACTCAGTATCCCGGTAAAGAGAAAGAGTAGTCCAAAGACATAGAATCGATACATGACATATTGCATTGTCGCACTTGTCTCGCGCATTTCATAGAATAGCAAGCCGAGAAAGAAAATCACCGAAATAACACTAACCGTATAGGCACCAGTTTTATAAAGGTATAAGGATACGACAATAATCAACAATATGTAGAGCAATGGGAAGATAGATTCAACCCCGCCTGAGTAGTGAATCATAGAACCAATGAGCGGGATATCGACCAAAAAAATGATGTAAAGGGAAGTTTTTTCTGGTAGCCAGGTCTGCAAGAGTAGAAAAACCGAAGCTAATATGAAAGATGCAAGGATAATAAACCAAAAAGGTGTTGGGATACTGTGAATTATTGGATATGAGGATAACAGAATAAAAGTTATCACCAGTGGGTGAAGAATAATCAGACCAGCTTTTCTACTGAAGAACGTCGAATATACCACTATCTATTCCCAACCTGCACCCAAACATATGCAATAGCGTTTGCCTACACAGCTATCCGCACTCAGTAACTCTGTCACAACCTATTGTTTGCTTATAAAGTTATTCCGTAATTGTGCCGGCTAATTGGAATATGGGCAGGTACATGGAAATAACCAAGAATCCAACAATCCCACCCAAAAAGACCATGATAAGAGGTTCGAGAGCAGCGGTCAGGTTCTCGACTGCTTGATCTACCTCTTCATCGTAGAAATCAGCGACTTTAGCAAGCATCTCGTCCAAACCTCCCGATGCTTCGCCGATCGCAATCATTTGCGTAACCATCGGTGGAAAGACCGCAGTTTTGGACAACGGATCAGCGATGTTTTCACCGCCTTTAATCGAGATTCGAGCTTTTAAAATGGCATCCTCGACAACCCAGTTCCCGGCACTGCGTGCGGTTATTTCCAGAGCATCAATTATGGGTACACCACTGGAAAGCAAAGTTGATAGGGTTCTTGCGAAACGAGCAATTGACTGTTTTCTTATTAGATCGCCGAAGACCGGGAACTTAAGGAATATTGGATCCATTGCCTTTGCACCAGAGCTAGTTTTATGCCACCGTCTGAGGATCGTAAATAGGGCAATGACGATAATCACTAATGGTATTATCGCAACCTTGAGAAAATCAGACATTTTCATGACCAAGCGTGTCATAGCTGGTAATTCAGCTCCTACGCCAGCATACATTTTTGCAAAAATAGGTATCACAAAAAGGAGCATTACCGAAATAGCGCCAACTGCAACGAGCGAAATAATGGCCGGATAAATCATCGCACCCTTTATCTTCCGTCTCAGCGCCGCGCTCTTTTCCAAATATACAGCCAGACGCATGAGGATGACATCCAAAGCACCGCCGGTTTCACCTGACTCGATCATATTCACATACAGGTTATCAAAGGCCTTTGGTTGTCGACGTAACGCATCAGCAAGTGACAAACCACCTTCAACATCGCCTCTCACTTCAGTCAAGATTTTACGCAGCGCCAGACTTTCCGTCTGTTTACCGAGAATCTCCAGACACGTTAACAACGGAAGACCAGCGTTGAGCATAGTCGAAAATTGTCTAGTAAAAACAGCCAGTGCACGTCCTGTAACCCGGCCCGCAAATAGCGTCAACTTTTTCTTCTCTTCTTTAACCTTTATTGAAGTGGGAATAATTTTCTTCTGGCGCAGCGCAGCTACAACGTCGGTTTGAGAACCTGCAGCAATTTCACCAGTAGCTGAGGCCCCTGATGCTGTTCTACCTTTCCAGACAAAAGTTGGCATTTCACCTCCTTATGTTATAAAGGTTACGTTTTGCGGTTTGGGTTTTTAAAAAACGATTCGTTTATCGATAATCGATAGTCGTTATATCGAAACCCTTCCACGAAACCGTTTCGCGTTTCGCTCAACGCAACCAATAAATTGTTATCAGACCGAATTCTATTAAACCCCATAAGCTATCTTAAGCCCTCTGTCCTTGCTCAACCATATGTTCAAATTCTTCTATGTTAGGCGTATAATCAAAGGCTGTTTCTAATGTAATCGTGCGTTTTGCATACAGATTAAACAAAGAATTGTTCATTGTCTGCATACCATATTTCGAACCGGCTTGGATCGTTGAATAAATTTGATGTTCTTTTTCATCACGGATAAGAGCACGGATAGCTGGAGTTGCGATCATAACCTCGCACGCAAGAACCCGCCCACCACCGATTTTCGGAAGTAACTGTTGCGTAATCACACCTTCAACCACAAAAGCAAGTTGTGCTCTTACCTGGCCTTGCTGGTGAGGGGGAAAAACGTCGATGATACGGTGAATTGACTCAGCGCATGAATTAGTATGCAAAGTGGCTAGGGTAAGGTGACCTGTTTCGGCAATAGTAAGCGTCGTACCGATAGTCTCCGTATCACGCATCTCACCGATCATAACAACATCAGGGTCTTCACGTAAAACATATTTCAATGCATTACCAAAGGATTTCGTATCGCTACCTACCTGACGTTGGTTAATTATCGCCTTTTTGTGCCTAAACAGATACTCAATAGGATCCTCGACAGTGACTATGTGACATCGACGTTCATTATTCACCTTATCGATCACTGCCGCCAAGGTGGTTGATTTTCCGCTACCGGTTGGACCAGTACAGAGTATTAAACCCTTTGGTCTACTGGAAAGTTCCTGAACAACGAGTGGGATCCCCAGTTCTTTAAACCCCCTGATCTCAAACGGGATGGTTCGTAGAGCTGCAGCAACGCTACCCCGTTGTTGGAAACAATTACCTCGAAAACGCGATAAACCAGCAATACCAAAGGAGAAGTCCAATTCCCACTCCATCTCGAATTTCTTTTTTTGCTGATCATTTAATACGCTGTATATCAGGTTTTGAATCAATTCCGGGGTCATAATCTCATAGTTGGTTGGCACCAAATCACCATCGATTCGATACATCGGCGGCGCACCAGTAGTCAAGTGCAAGTCGGTTGAATTCCTCTGCACCATTTCTTCTAAAAGTTGTTTCATTGTTACAGGCATAGAGCCTCCTTTAAATTAATCATAGAGCATGTATCTAAAATGCCGTAGTTTCCCTCATTAATTCTTCAACAGTCGTAACCCCTTGTTTTATCTTATCCATCCCATCCTCACGCAGCGTTACCATACCTTCTTTGGCAGCTTGTCTTGCAAGCTCGTCTGAAGAAGCACCTTTCAGTATCATCTGTCTTAGTTCCGGAGATATCGGCATTACTTCATAAAGACCAACTCTGCCTTTATACCCGGTCTGGTTGCAGTGACTGCATCCTTTTCCCTTAAAGACTATGCCATCTGGAAAAGTACCTTCAGGTATGCCAGCGTCTTCAATGAGCTTTTCGCTTACCTTAATCTTCTCTTTACACTTCGGACAAATTCTTCTTACCAGACGCTGTGCTTGAATAAGAACCAGAGCACTCGACACTAGATATCGTTTTATACCGATATCAACTAATCGGTTAACTGTTGTCGGTGCATCATTGGTATGAATCGTCGAAAAGACCAAGTGCCCGGTTAGCGCAGCTCTTATGGCGATGTCCGCTGTTTCATTATCACGGATTTCACCAACGAGTATTATATTCGGCGACTGACGCAAAAAAGCACGCAATGCACTGGCAAAAGTTAAACCAATCTCTTCATGAACTTGTATTTGATTAATGCCACGCAAATTATACTCGACCGGATCTTCAACCGTCATTATCTGGCGCTTAGGTTTGTTTAACCGTGCAAGTGTAGAATAAAGAGTGGTTGTTTTACCGCTACCAGTTGGGCCGGTTACAAGAACTATACCGTAAGGGCTTTCAATCGCCCTCAAAAATTTCTTTAAAGCTTTTGGAGCAAAACCAAGTTTCGAGAGGTCGAGCATCAAAGAACTCCGATCCAATATTCGCATAACGACTTTTTCGCCGTACAAAGTCGGGATTACGGAAACACGTAAGTCAATCATCTTATCGCCGACCTGAATATTTATACGACCGTCCTGACATCGCCTATGTTCAGCGATATTCATCTTCGCCATAAGCTTCAACCTGGTAATAATACCAGCTTTTAGATTTAGGGGCGGCGACTGTTGTTCTTGAAGCACGCCATCGATTCTAAAACGAACCCTGACCACCTTTTCAAAAGGTTCAATATGAATATCTGAAGCAAGTCTATTTACGGCATCGGCAATATAGAAATTAACCAACCTTATAACTGGGCCGCCTTCGGCATCAGCTCTCAGTTTATTTTCCTCTACTTCTTCTTGGAATTCAGTTTCGAGAAGTTCCATGTCCTCAATACCCAGTTCCTTGGCACCACCAGTGGTGGTCTCCGCGGTCACTTCAGCAATACCTTTTTCCATTGTGTAGTAGCGATCCAGTGCTTCCCTGATGCTCGATTCAGCAGCCAAAACAGGGTTTATTTCCATGGACGTAATGAAACGCAAATCTTCAATCGCACTTATGTCAGTCGGGTCAACCATTGCCACGGTCAGGTATCTTCCTTTTCGGTCAATAGGCAGCACTTCATAATGGTACACTTTTTCCGCCGGGATCATTTTGAGAACTTCTTTTTCAGGAATAATATAATCGAGGTCAACAACCTCCATTTTATAAAGGTTGCTCAATTGCGCAAGCAACTTACTTTCCGGGATCATCTCAAGACGGTTCAAAACATTGACCAAACGCTGTCCAGTTTCGCGCCGCTCCTGCATAGCCTCGCGTAATTGTTCCTCAGTTATTAGACCACTATCTATTAAATATGAAGCAAGTCTTTCTTCCATTAAACCACCTTTGTTTCACGGATCACTTCCTCAACCGATGTTAGTCCCTGTTCGAGCTTGCGTATTGCTGAATCATGAAGGGTCTCCATACCTTGTTCGACCGCGGTTTTTTCAAGTTCTTCACTCGTTGCACCCTTTAGGATCAAATCACGTATCTCGGCAGTAATCATCATGTTTTCAAAAATTCCAATCCTTCCTTTATAGCCGGTGCCCCGACATTGCTCACAGCCTTCACCACGAACCAATGAATAATCTATCTTTCCAGGTTCAAGTCCAGCATCCATGAGTACTTCGTCTGGATATTTAACTTCTTGTCGGCATTTGCTACAGACTTTTCTCAACAATCTCTGTGACTCGATTGCCAACACCGTAGATGCAATCAAAAAGGGTTCAACATTCATATTAATCAATCTGGTTACCGTTGCCCCAGCTGAATTTGTATGGACCGTTGATAAAACAAGGTGTCCAGTCAATGATGCACGGATTGATATTTGAGTAGTTTCCAAATCACGAATTTCACCGACCATTATGATGTTCGGGTCCTGTCGAAGATATGAACGCAATGCACGAGCAAAGGTTAAACCAATCTTTTCGTGAACTTGCAGCTGATTAATCCCATGCAGCGAGTATTCAATTGGATCTTCAGCCGTAATTATGTTGAGACCAGGATCATTCAGTTCAGTCAATGCAGAATACAAGGTCGTCGTCTTACCAGAACCAGTTGGACCAGTAACAAGAACGATACCATAAGGTGTTTGAATCGCACTGCGGAAGGTCTTTAGGGTTTTCTCCTCAAAACCTAAAAGATCAAGGTTCAGCTGTACCGTTGAACGGTCAAGGATACGTAAGGCAATCTTTTCACCAAAAAGCGTCGGTACCGTCGAAACACGAATGTCAATGATCTTGTTGTGAATTCTTGCTTTAATTCGACCGTCTTGCGGTAATCTCTTCTCTTCGACTTTCAGTTTTCCCATCACTTTTATAACCGTCGCCAAAGCACGGTTCATCCGCTTTGGCGGTTTCAACATCTCGTGGAGTATGCCATCAATACGATAGCGTATCCTCATATCATCTTCGTACGGCTCAATATGTACATCCGATACATTCAGGTCAACTGCGTCAGTAATGATCTTGCTGACAAGCTTGAGGGCTGGTCCACTATCACGGTCATCCTGAACAGATGATAAATCTTCCTCAGCCGCCTTGACTTCTGTGCCATCAATAACTTTGACATCTGCATCGCCAGCATCGGCCATTTCTATCTCGTACATAACATCAGATAACATTTTCTGAACATTATAGTGGTCTTGCACTACCTTTAGTAAAGCATCTTCGCCAGCAACAACTGCATCTACCTCAAAGCCTGTCGCAAATTGGATATCCTCAATCGCCGCCACATCGCCAGGGTTAATCATCGCGACGGTGAGGGTACGTCCGAAGCGTGAAACCGGCACGATAAGATATTTCCCGGCGAGATCACTGGGGACTAACTTTAACAATGATTCATCAATTTCTATGTTTCTAAGATCAACTGATTTAACACCATAATGTTTTGAAAGTGCTACCAACATCTCTTCTTCTTTTACATAGCCGAGATTTATCAGCGTAGTTCCAAGTCTAGTCCCGTCTTTCTTCTGGGCTTCTAAAGCTTGAGCAAGCATATCCTCAGAAATTGTACCCTGTTTAACTAATAACTCGCCTAATTTCATAGTTTATTATAATATATTGAAATATTTTAACTTGTCAAGGCTTTATTTGCACTATTATTGTTTGAAACACTACTTGCTGGCTTGACACTTTTTCATATATCATTATAATTCCCCGGTATGAATAAATGTATTGCACTTGTTTTAGTCTCAATTTTTTTACTGATTGCTCAAAAAATTACCCCTCTATCTGGGAAAACACGTCCAACTGGATACAATCTAGCACCGGAAATACTTGCGGTATTGCAACATAATCCTGATCCGTGGTTTTCTGAAGACAAGTTCTACCACCTCACAGCATGTGCAGTAATTCCGTGCTTGACCTTTCATTTATATACCAACTTTGGAAACGGCGATGTAACCAAGGCAAAGGTGTATTCAGTATCAGCGACCGCTCTTGTCGGTATTGGCAAAGAAATATGTGATAAAAAGAAAAAGAACCATTTCTCATGGAAAGATTTATTCTGGGATAGCGTTGGTCTGGCAATAGGTTATTTTTTATTTATCGATTGATTTCTTAAGCCATGGTTTTTGCAGTAATTTCGACAAGCTGCTGCCTTACTTCTGGCATAAAATCAGCACGCACTACCGGGTGCACCGCATTAGTAAGAAATACAACAATGCTATCCTTAATCGGATCAACAAGACACATAGTACCGGTAAAACCAGAGTGGTAGAAAGACCTGCTTGAAACGAAATTAGGGAACGGGTTTATTATCCAACCGAGTCCTCGTTTTTCCTTACCATTCGTTTGAACCCGTGTCATCATCTTCACCGTTTTTTTACTGACTATACCACCTGCTGTATACACACGCACGAGTTTTGCCAATTCCTGAGCAGTCGAGAAAAGTCCCGCATTACCTGATACACCATTGAAACCGTAGAATGAATTCCCGTCATGAACTTCACCCTTGAGCACGTAGTTGCGCCATTTTATTGCTTTGGTCCTACCATACTGCGCCGCGGTCTGCTCCTCATATTTATTGCCGAATTCAGTTGCCGCAACATTTTTCTTCTTGACCGGACCAAACATTGTTTTGCTCAATCCCAAAGGTTTAAAGATGTATTCTTTACAGAATCTATCAAGGCGCAGATTTGCTACTTTTTCTACAATCATGCCTAAGAGTATGTACCCAAGGCAAGAATAAAGAACCCCTTTGTTCTTGCTTGCTACACTTGCTAAATACTGCAGTCGCTCTTGTTGAGGCAGTAGATAGAGCGGAAACCAAGCAGGTAACCCGGCAGTATGGGTAAGAAGCTGTTTAATAGTCTTCTGACCTGTTGCACAAGATGCGCTCATCGGCAAAAATGTCCTCACCTGATCGTTTAATCTCAGTTGTTTTTTCTCATAAAGGAGCATTATCGACAGGGCGGTGCCTAAAGGCTTGGTTATTGATGCAAGATCGAAAACAGTGTTCTTGTTAATATTTACTTTGCCCGGAATCAACTGTGCAAAACCACGGGCTTCAAAAAATAGAGTTTTTTTACTGGTACCAACCCAGCACACAATACCAGGTATTTTTTTCTCTGTAATGCAGGCTGTGAGGTACCTATCTAATTGTTGGAAAGACACGCTTCACTAACTTGCGCACTCATCACGCAATCATTGAGTTCTTTGTACTCGGTTTTTTCCAAACCTGCTCGGAGTAATTCCAAACCCCTTGGGATGTATTCTTTGAAACGAACTTTTTCTTTGTTCAACGACAGATTAGCAAATGCGCCGAGGGCTTGTAAGTTTCTCTGCAGAGCAGTCAATTCATAAGCGTACAAAAACTTTCGCTTCTTGAATTTGATGTGTTTTTTATTGAGACACTCAAGGTAATAGTCGATTAGTTTCTTCTCTATTTTTGGAGTAATATTTACATAACTGTCCCTTAACAGAGCAGCCAAGTCATAGGTAAGTGGACCTATTCGAGCTGATTGATAATCAATGATCTTGGCTTTGCGTTTTTTTATATAGATATTCTGGGATTGGTAATCCCGATGCATGAGGAAATTGCTCCATGGCTCTACAGCTTTTATTAGTTCCTGGGCGAGTTTTTCAAAATCATCGTTGAGTTTCTCTATTTTCCGCCTTGAGATTTTGCAGTATTGAGCGAGGAAATGTTTCTTGAAGTACTGCTGCTCCCATTTGACATGTTCGTAATTATAGTAGTCCTCAGTTGGTGCATCATCATAACCATCAACTTGGAATTTCACGAGTTCTTTGATCGCGCTCCGATATTGTGAAATAAGGCTTCTTTTTTTCTTGGATAATTCGTATAAAGAATTATCGCCCAGATCTTCCATGAGTATGAGTTTCAAGTTTTCATCTGACCAGTGTACTTCTGGTACACTAATACCTTTGTCAAAAAGATGCTTCTGTATTTTCAAATGATACTGAATGTTCTTATCCCAAACGAGTATATAGGTTTCATTTCCTTTGTTACACCGATAGTAAATCCGATTCGAACCACCAATGGTTATCTTTTTAATAATTTTGTATTCCATTTCTCTCCCGCTTAATGGTTAATCTCAATACAGAACATGTCAGACAATAGGCAATTCATGTATTCACCATCTTGAATTGCACTGTTGTCAAGAACAACCGTATTGGTTAATGCCACTTGATCAGATATTGTGCAATTCGGGCCAACACTAACAAAACCATCGAGTGATGTAGTTTTAACCTGGCTTGTCGGGTCTATGTAAAAAGATGAATCAAATCCATGACCACCTACGACAACTTTATCAATAAGTAAGTCATGGTGTACCTGCCAATATGTATCTGGTGAGTTGATGTTGTACCAGTTCATCTTCTTGGGCACGCCCAGAAGGTATTCGCCGTTTTCAAGCATCCGGGTCCACACCTCGACAATATTAAATGTCTCTTTTTTAGGTAAGTAGGAAAAAATGCGCTCCGAAAATACTGCAATACCGGCAAAATCATAGAACGTATCATCGCTGTTCCGGGTAATTTCCTTTATTCTGTGCTCATTGTCTATACCAATAATATTAGCTCCATCATTATTGAATAAAACAATCGTTGCCGCAGGTTTGCGCGTCAGGTGTAACTCTACAACTTCAGCAAGCTCAATATCAGTCAATACATCGCAGGAGTAAAAAATAAAGTCACCCCGAATAAAATCCTTGAAATTTACCAAGGCTCCACCAGTTCCTTTTAAATTCGGTTCAGTTACCATATACAAATTCTCTGAAGACTTTTCCAAATACTCTCTGATTACCCCTGCTTTATGGAAAAGGTTTATGCCGATGTGCTTTATACCGATATCAAAAAGCCGTGCAATATTGTAATCTATCAAGCGAAAATCAACGATCCGTAGCAAAGCTTTTGGTATATGCTCAGTTATTGGTTTCATCCTTTTTCCTAAACCAGCAGCGATCAAGATAGCATTCATTCCGTTACTCCATTACGCCGTTTCATCTGTATAGCAGGTATTTTCTTCGGTTTCTCTTGAACCGATATAACTCCATTTGCCATCGTTTCTTTATTGAGTTAATAGAGTGGTTTTTGTCCAAAGCTTGCTTTATCCAGGCATTACCAGCCAATACGTCAAAGGGTAACCTGCGCGTTTCATGCTCGTAGGGCGGTCTGCGCCACCTGAATTTACCGGGATATAGACTCTTTATCGCGTGTATTATTTCCAATCCAGCTGAAAATGGATTAAAACGTCGCATATTGGTCACGTATATCTGTGCACCACCACATAACCGGTTTTTGTATTTGCTAAAGGTCGGAATAAAAAATGCTGGACGGAACATAACACCAGGTATCTTTTTTTTATTCAGTAATTTTACAAACGAAAAAGGACCTATCCAAGGTGCTCCAAAAATCTCAAAAGGTCTGGTCGTTCCTCGACCTTCGGATACATTAGTACCTTCAAGCAAACACATACCAGGATACACCAAAGCGGTTGAAAAACTGGGCATATTCGGTGTTGGTACAGTCCAGTACAACCCAGTATCTTCAAAGCAGAATCTCCGTTTCCAACCTTTCATTTTCACAACCTGAATATCCGCACCAAGGTGGAGTTTATCATTGACCAAATTGCAGAGTTCGCCAATCGTCATACCGTGCCGGACCGGAACCGGGTAAAGACCGACAAAAGAGACATATTCTGGTTCAAGAACAGGTCCTTGGACAGTTTTACCATTTAAAGGGTTAGGTCGGTCCAGAATAACGATTTTCTTGTCCAGACGTGCCACCTGCTCAATCAATAGAATCGCTGACCAGATAAACGTGTAATAGCGGGTTCCGATATCTATCAGGTCAATGACCAGAACATCTATCTTTTTCAGTATTGCCTTATCCGGTACAAGACTCTTAGCATACAAGGAATAAACTCTGACTTTCCTCTCTTTGTCATAGTAGTTTTGCGAGCGCACCTGATCTTGCAAAGCACTGAAAAAACCATGTTCTGGTGCAAAAACTGCATTAAGTTTGAAAGCTTTTTGTTTGATGAATATAGCGATGGTTGGTTCAAGAACAGAATTACAAGATGCGATATTGGTGCACAAACCGACATTACTGCCCTTGAGCAGGTCAAAACCTCTGCTCATGAGGGTATTTATACCAAGCTGCACTAAATAGTATACCACAAAAAACAATCAATGTCAAGGAAAAACGGTCGTCGTCCGATTTACAGGGGATTGTTTGATGAATCTCCGAGAGTCTCGTGAGCGGACAAACCGCTACATTTCCCCTGAAACATGGATACATCTTTATCCCTTGATTTTGAATTTATCAAATGAACTCCTCACCTTTGTCCCGTGTAATACAATTTATGGATATCGTTTCACAATATTTGAGGTAGATCGGTTATTTCTATTTCTTTTTGCATAACATCATTCTTTTATTACACAGGGCTTGCCCCGTGTAATACAATTTACGAATATCGTTTCACAATATTTAAGGTAGATCGGTTATTTCTATTTCTTTTTGCATAACATCATTCTTTTATTACACAGGGTGAATCCTCTCCCTTTTGTAGTCGCCCGATTTATCGGGCTATGTTTGATAAATCAAACAACTACAAAATCACGTTTCCCATTGTAGTCGCCTCAGCCTGAGGCAGACAGGCGATTTATCCCGCTTCGGATTAAGATTTTATAAATAGAATTGCGGGATTTATCGGGCAGTCCAATGAACCCCGCTCCTTCATAAGGGACGTGGGTAAATTGGACAACTACAGCGCAGAGAGGAAAGTAACCAAATTAATACACCCTCTCCCTTTTTAAGGGAGAGGGATGGGTGAGGGTTTCCTAAAATGTCTATTAAACAATGTGTCCAAGTTTCTGAGTTAACCGCGACCACTGAAAAAATCTAAAAATCTGTGATATCGTTCTTTAATCAATGTAATCGAGAGAGCGATGAATACTTTTTCAGAGCTCTCCTGTTTTACTCTTGACAAATTAGAAAAATAATCTATAATTGTCATATGGTAAAAGTCAAGCTGAATAGAAAAAAATTTAAGGTCGAAAAAGGCTCGTGCATCAGGGATTTGGTCAAAGATAAAAAGGCTATTGCAGCACTGATGAATGGTGAACTTTGTGACCTTTCACAGAAAATTACCAGTGATTGTGAGCTTGAACTCATTGATTTCTCATCAGATATTGGCAAGAAGATCTACTGGCATTCTGCTTCTCACATCATGGCAATGGCGGTCAAATCATTGTTTCCAAAGGCAAAATACGCCATCGGACCAGCAATTGATCAGGGTTTTTATTATGATTTTGATACTAAAAAGCCTTTTTCTCCAGAAAATCTCGGAAAGATTGAGAAAAAAATGGCTGAAATAGTCAACCAAGACATACCTTTTGAGCGCATTACCATGAAAAAAGAGGCAGTGATCGAATTCTTCAATAGAAGAGAAGAACCATATAAAGTTGAGTTAGTCAAGGATATTCCTGACCCGGAAGTCAGTCTTTACCGAAATAATGACTTTATTGACCTGTGCCTTGGTCCTCATATTCCAAGCACTGGCTATATTAAAGCATTCAAACTACTGAGTATTGCCGGTGCTTATTGGCGGGGCGATGTCGACCAAGCAATGCTTTCAAGAATCTACGGAATCGCATTCCCAGACAAAAAAGAGTTAAATGATTACCTTAAGCGACTTGAAGAAGCTAAGCAACGTGACCATCGCAAAATAGGCACGGAATTGGAACTGTACTCGATTTTTGAAGAGGCTGGCTCAGGTTTGGTCTATTGGCATCCTAAAGGAACATTGCTTAAAAGACTCATCGAAGAATATTGGCTACAGGAACATATTGATGCGGGTTATCAAATAGTCTCCACGCCCCATATCGCACGTGCCCATCTCTGGCATCAATCAGGCCACTACGACTTCTATCGCGAGCATATGTTTATCCTACCTTTGGAAAACGAAGATTATATCCTCAAACCGATGAATTGCCCTGGGCATATCTTAATATACAAATCAAAGGTAAGAAGCTATAAGGATTTACCACTCAAGTACGCAGAACTGGGACAAGTTTACAGAAATGAGCTTTCAGGAACCCTCCATGGCCTTTTGCGCGTACGAGGGATTACCATTGATGATGGGCATATCTTCTGTCAGCCAAATCAGATTGTGAAAGAACTCTGTGAAGTTCTGAAACTAACCTTAAAAATCCTGAAGAAATTCGGCTTTGACCATTACAAGATCGACCTTTCAGTACGTGGGCAGCATGATAAAGAGAAATACTTAGGCAGTGATGAGGAATGGGAACGTGCTGAACAAGGTCTTATTTCAGCGCTGGAAAAGATGAACCTGGAATACACAAAAGAAGAAGGTGAAGCAGTATTCTATGGACCAAAAATTGATATAAAATTGCTTGATGCACTCGGCCGGGAGTGGCAAGCCACAACAATTCAATTCGATTTCAATCTGCCCAAACGCTTCAAAATCGAATACATGGACAGAGATGGCCAGTATAAAGAAGTCGTTGCTATTCACCGGGCTATATATGGCTCATTAGAGCGGTTCATTGGTTGTCTCATTGAACATTACAAGGGCGCTTTTCCCTTGTGGTTATCACCAGTTCAGATTGTCGTTATGCCTATTACCAACAAACAGAGTAAGTACGCGGACAAAGTGCTAAAAAGATTGCTGAAACGAAAGTTAAGGGTAGAATTGAACGATAAATCTGAGAAAATAAATTATCGAATTCGAGAAGCTGAAGTGCAGAAAGTCCCATATATCATAATCGTTGGTAAACGGGAAGTCGAGGACAATACTGTTTCAGTAAGAAAACATGGTAAGGGAGATATTGGTGTAATGAAGTTAAAGGATTTTTTGAATATAACAAAAACAGAACCGGGAGGTGACGATCAAACAAATTCCAAGAGTAAATAGAAGAATAAGGGCTCAGATAGTTAAGTTGATAAATGCTGATGGTGAAGTGCTTGGTGAATTTCCTATAAGAGAAGCCATACTTATGGCTCAAGAAAAGAAATTAGACCTTGTTGAAGTCGCACCAAATGCCAAACCCCCAGTCTGTAAATTACTGGATTTTGGCAAATATTTATATGAGAAAAAGCGACAAGAACGCATAGCACGTAAGCATCAACATCGAACCTCAGCTCGAGGCATGAGACTGTCTTTAAAGATTAGTGAACACGATTATCAGGTTAAGTTAGGAAAAATAAAGGAATTGCTTGAAGATGGTGATAGAGTCAAGGTAACTCTACGTCTACGTGGCCGGGAGATGCTGCATTCTGATTTGGGAAGAAAAGTGCTGGAAAAAGTAATAGTTGACGTTGAGGGATTAGGCAAAGTGGAAAAACCACCAAAACAAGAGCATAATATACTACACGTTACATTTCTTGCTGAAAAGAAAAGGAGATAATCTAATGGCTAAGCAGAAAACAAAGAGAGGTTTAGCAAAAAGGGTAAAAAAGAGAAAAAGTGGGGAGATTTCAAGGAGGAGAGCTGGCAAAGGTCATCTACTCACCTCAAAATCAAAGAAAAGAAAAAGGAGACTTCGCCAATCAACCACGCTGGCAAAAGGTGACAAAAAGCGGGTAAAAGGCATAATCTAACAACGGTTGACAAAATTTGTAAAATGAATATAATTTGACAAAGGAGATATTACAATGCCCAGAACTAGAAATGTACCGTATACAAGAAAGAGGCGGAAAAAGTGGCTGAACGCGGCAAAGGGGTACTGGGGAGCAAAACACAAGCTGTACAAGACTGCTCGAGTGGCAGTTATGAAAGCATGGGTTTCAGCTTACCGGGAAAGAAAGCGGAAAAAAAGGGTTTTCCGCAGCCTCTGGATCACCCGAATCAATGCTGCTTTGCAAGATCAGGATATGAAATACTCACAGTTCATCCACGCCCTGAAAAAACACGATATTGAACTGAATAGAAAGGCTTTAGCTGCTCTTGCATATGAGTATCCGGATGAGTTCAATAATCTCGTCCAACTGTGCAAGAGTTAATAACCGGTAGAAGTATCCATGGAAGAACGACTCAGAATACTACGGAAGCAAACACAAACCTTGTTCGAAAAGGCAAGAGACGAAGATGCATTAGAAAGCTTGAGAATAAAGTATCTGGGTCGAAAAGGTGAAATAAACAAACTTTTCAAAGATATTGCGCAACTTCCAGTTGAGCAAAAGAGGACCTACGGCAATAAAATCAACCAACTAAAGCAAGACATCAATCAGGCTTTAAATGCGCGGTTACAGAAGTTTCAACCCAAAGATAAAGAAAAGATAGACCTTCTCTTACCTGGCAAAAAGCCTTATATTGGACATATCCATCCGCTTTCCAAAATCTTTGATGAGCTGATAATGTTCTTCACTAATTTCGGTTTTTCCATTGCCACTGGTCCGGAAATAGAATATGATTGGTATAACTTCGAGGCACTAAATATGCCACGAGACCATCCAGCACGTGATATGTTTTCGAGCTTTTATATCAAGGATGACCTCCTTCTACGCAGTCATACTTCACCAGTACAAATAAGGGTAATGGAGAATCAAAAGCCTCCAATCAAAATAATGTGTCCAGGAAGATGCTACAGATATGATGCATTTGATGCAAGCCACGCACCTGTCTTCCATCAAATCGAGGCTTTGTACGTGGACAAAGGGGTGTCTTTTGGTGAACTGAAATGGTTATTAAGTAAATTCGTGAAATTCCTCTTCGGTCCTAAGACAAAATATCAACTAAGACCGTCATTCTTCCCCTTTACCGAACCCTCTGGTGAACTGGTTATCAGCTGTGCGGTTTGTGGTGGTTCAGGCTGTTCAGTATGTAGCAATAGTGGATGGCTTGAACTCGGAGGATGTGGTATGGTCCATCCTCAGGTTCTAAAAAATGTCAAGATATCAACAAAAGAGTATTCAGGGTATGCATTGGGTATGGGTATTGAACGAGTCGCAATGATAAAATACGTTATTGATGATATAAGAGTATTTTTTAATAATGATATTAGATTTTTGGAGCAATTTTGATTAACTTCGTTAATATAATTACAAAGATGCTAAAAAAGGCTACACCGATTACTCATCACTGTAATCGGCTTTTAATCACTGCCATCGATGCGACCACGTCGCATAGCGAGGTTAAATGCTAGTTACAGTAAAATGGCTTGAAGAACTTACTGGAACACAATTAAATCCAGAGGATATTAAACGCTGTTCCCTGGATTTAGGGCTTGAGGTTGAAGAGGAAAAAAGCCTCGCACCTGAACATGTTATCATTGGAAGAGTTAGTTCAATTGCTCCACATCCCATACTCAAGAATTTGAGTATTTTGCAAGTAAAGACCAACCGAGACTTTAGAATTGTAACGGCCGCGAGAAATCTTGAGGCCGGTGATAATGTCCTGCTTGTTCCAGCTGGCAAGACCTTTAATGGTCAGAAAATAGTGGAGAAGAATTTTGCCGGCGTCAAATCGCATGGTGTTTTGATTAGCGAAGAAGAATTAGGATTGGCCGAAAAATCTGTTGGGGTTATCACTTTGGAAAAAGGTAAACCGGGTACCCTGTTCAAGAACTTCTTTGATGATTTGGTCCTGGATATGAGCACTACGCCAAATCGTCCGGATTGGCTTTCTATTGAGGGTATTGCACGTGAAATAGGAACTGGTTTAGGTATTCGAAAATCTGCATCTCAATCGCCAATTTTAAAACAAGTAAATCGAACCGGCGGGTTTAGGATAAAACTGAAAGACCTCCAAGCATGCCCGAGATATACCGCCCGGATTTTCGATAATATATCGATCAAAGAATCGCCTTTCTGGATAAAATGGCGTTTGCATTGTTTAGGAATGAACCCGGTTAATAACATCGTTGATATAACAAATATCCTCATGTTGCTGACTGGACAACCTCTGCATCCATTTGACTTTGATCTACTACAGGATCATATTATTGTACGAAAAGCGCGAACCGACGAAAAATTCATCACGTTGGAAGGCACTGAATTGAAATTGAGCAAAAACGACTGTGTCGTCGCTGATAATCAAGGTTCTGTTGCTCTTGCTGGCATTATCGGAGCACAACGTGCTCAGATCTCAAACTCAACAAAAAGAGTTCTTCTGGAAAGTGCCTATTTTGATCCGAAACGCATTGCTCACACATCAAGACGTCTTGGACTGCTAACTGAAGCATCAACCCGATTTGAACGTGGTGCAGATATTGCAATAGTCGATAGTACATCATTAATTACCGGTAAGTTATTCACAAAATATGCTGGTGCGCGCGAAAAAGACTTTGTCAGTGAAGGCAAGAAAGGCAAAATCATAAGTATCAACTTCACAACCGATCGATTGAATAAGATATTATCGACTGATTTAACGGCTCGACAAATAAAAATTATTCTTAAAAAAACCGAAATATCGGCAACCGGTGATAAGACACTTGTTGCAAAGGTACCGCATTATCGCCGCGATCTGAAGATTGAAGAAGACATCTATGAAGAGGTTGCAAGGATTTATGGTTATATGCGGATCCCCGAAATAACACCTCAAAGATGGGGAGGGCGTATAACAATAAACAAACACCGCGTACATGAAAAAGCAATACGTAACTACCTGATAGGTCAAGGTTTCAGCGAAACTTATAACTTATCTTTAACAGCCAGTGAAAGGCTTTCAGATTTAGGATTCAAGAAATTTGTAAGAATACAAAATCCTTTAAACGAGCGTTTTAATGCACTCAGACCAACGCTCTTTTTAGGTCTCTTAGACTGCGTAAATTACAATTTATCAAAGGGGAATAGGTCCCTGAAACTATTCGAAATCGGAAATATTCTGCTTATCGATGCACCCTTTCAGGAAAAGAAAATAGGTATTGTCCTCGGTGGTGAGCAGTATCCGGATTCGTGGGACCAAAACAATAAATCGATGGATTACTTTGACGCAAAAGGTGTAGTGGAAAGTATTTTCGATCTACTACATATAAAGAAAGCTCACTTTAAAACAACCGAAAAACACGGATTCAGTCAGGCGGTTAATATCATCTTATCAGGTAAAAAACTGGGCTATATTGGCTGCATAGATAACAAACTGTGCAAGGAACTCTATTATTATATTGAACTATCCTGGGACAGACTATTACCCCAAATCTCAGAATCATTCTATATACCACCAGCCAAATTTCCCGCCAGTATCCGCGATCTTTCATTCTTGGTAGACGAACATATTGAGGTGCCAGACATTTTCAACTTGATTACAAAAGTTGGCGGTCCCATTCTGGAAAAAGCCATTCTTTTCGACTATTACAAGGGCAAGAATCTACCTTCAGACAAAAAGAACCTTGGTTTTCGCCTCTATTTTAGAGCACCGGATCGAACACTCACTGATAAAGAAGTTGATAGTTTCATTAGTAAAATCGAAAACGACGTCTCTGAAAAATTTGCCGCCAGATTGCGAAAAAAGGGGTAAGATTGGACGAGTTAAGCAAACTTGAAGAGAAATTAGATACACTAATTTCTTTAATTAACGAACTTAAGCAAAAGGTTGAAGATTTTGAGAAAAAAAATAACCAGCTTAGGTCTTGCGATCAGCAAATAAAAGAGAAGGTTGATCTGTTGATTGGAAAAATCGACAATCTTCTCATT
Organism: Candidatus Stahliibacteriota bacterium; assembly: GCA_030609135.1. GTDB lineage: Bacteria > Hydrothermota > Tepidihabitantia > SM23-42 > SM23-42 > JAUVZL01. Next base: position 79,667 of record JAUWCU010000002.1, read on the forward strand.
TAAGGGGATATTTTGAAAAAAACGGAGGTTGTTGTAACAATCTTTGGAAATGATTATCGAGTCATTTCTGACGATTTGAACCCTGAACGAATAAAGGAAGTTGCTGAAATAGTGGACAGTAAGATGAAAGAAATCCACCGGGAGTTTCCTCTGCCATCAACAACAAAAATCGCTGTTTTGGCTTGCTTGAATTTGGTGGATGACTTTCTGCAGCGTGAGGATCAGCAGACAAAGAAGATTAGCGAAACAGAAGAAAGAATTAGATCACTAATTCTGAAACTGAACGAAGCTGTTCCTTAATTCGTTCTCTGCCGTGCTCGTGATGGGTATTTAGTCTTGAGCCAACACCCATCTGTAGGGAGCTCAGTTCGGCTACGGGAACTTCTCGTAGTCGACAGGCTCCCACCTTAAACCTGGGTTCAGAGACTTTTGCCCACACGACACAGGCGGGGACGTTTAATTTGATAGTTCTATTTATGAAAGTTAGAGGTAGCCATGATATTACCAGAAATAGTCATCAGCATCGGCATTGCTTTTTTTGCCGTTGCTTTAGTCATTTATTTTTACATAAAATTTGGAAAAACAAAATTGAGTAATGCCTCTTTCGAAGCATCAAAAATAATCGAAGAGGCAAAAAAAGAAGCGGAGAACTACAAAAAATCCTCCGAAATAACTGCCAAAGAACAGTGGTATCAGGAAAAGCTAAGGTTTGAGAAAGAAACTGCTTCCAAAAGAAAAGAAATTGAAAAAGCCGAAAAGCGCTTTATTGAAAAAGAAATAGTTTCAGGACGGCGTGAGCACCTCATCGTTGATAAAGAGAAAGAGCTTCTGACAAAAGAACACAACCTTCAAAACAAAGAGCGGATCATCCACGCAAAATCAGAGCGTTTTGACCAGATGATAAAAGAACAGAATACCGCCCTCCAAAAAATCGCCAATCTATCAAAGGAAGAGGCCAAAAATGCACTAAAGAAAAACCTCGAAGCAGAAGCAAGACACGAAGCTGCGGCATTGATAAATCAAATCAAAGATGAAGCTAAAGCTAAAGCCGAAATCACTGCGCGCGAAATAATCTTGCAGGTAATCCAACGATGTGCTACCTCCCATACTGCAGAAACAACGATTTCGGTAGTTGGTATCCCTTCGGATGAAATGAAAGGGCGCATTATCGGTCGGGAAGGTAGGAATATCAGATCGTTTGAAAACCTTACTGGAGTTGAAGTTATTATTGACGATACACCGGAAAGCATTTCTCTTTCATGCTTTGATCCAATTCGGCGTGAGATCGCCCGCATGGCAATGGAGAAACTAATCTCTGATGGTCGGATACACCCAACCAGAATCGAGGAAGTCATCAAAGCATCACGCACTGAACTTGATACGCTAATAAAAAACACGGGGGAAGATGTGATTATGGAAATGGGCATCATCGGTATTGCCCAAGAGATCATCAGTTACCTTGGCAGAATGAAATACCGTACGAGTTACGGTCAAAATCTTCTTCAGCATTCCAGAGAAGTCGCCAACCTCTCTGCACTCCTTGCTCAGGAATTAGGTTTGGATGCAACGGTTGCAAAACGGGCTGGATTGCTTCATGACTTAGGCAAAGTGGCTGACAAAAACATCGAAGGTTCACACGCTCACGTAGGTGCTGAAATTGCAAGTAAATTTGGCGAAACTGAAATCATTGTCAATTCAATTGAAGCACACCACGAAGAGATCAAGCCCACCTCAGCATATGCGGGGATCGTGGAAATAGCTGATTCAATTTCTGGCTCTCGACCTGGCGCGAGACGCGAGACCATTGAGGCATACGTCAAACGCTTGAATACACTGGAAGAGCTTGCGTCTTCTTTTGATGGTGTGGAAAGGGTCTTTGCCATACAGGCAGGACGAGAAATTAGAGTGATTGTCCAGCCTGAAAAAATATCTGATATTGAAGCTGAAAATCTTGCTCAGGAAGTTGCCCGTCGTATTGAAAAAGAAACGCAATACCCTGGACAGATCAAAGTCACGCTAATACGAGAGAAAAGAGTCGTTGAGATAGCGAAATAGTAAAAAGCAGTATCATCTCGACCTTTAGTCGAGACTCGCAGTATCGCTTCCGGCTCGCCCTGTAAAACGAAGTTATCCCTGATCATTCCCTGGCTTG
>JAUWCU010000045.1 GCA_030609135.1 Candidatus Stahliibacteriota bacterium
ATAGTTTAGTTTTTCCTAAAAATGATATAAAAAACGTAGCAATTATTGTAGCGGTGCGATTCATCGCACAAATTTTCGGATATTTTTATTATGTCGGATAAATCCGACCGCTACAATTTAGGAAAAACTTACCTATTACCGAGAGGTTATTATTGTAGGATCTGAATTGTTTTGTACCTTGATTTTTGCCCGGTTTTGATAAGGACCGCAGATTTTTTGACACCAAAGTGCTTTGCAAGAACCGCAATTAGTTCTCTATTTGCCTTGTTTTTTATCGGCGCAGAAATGAGTTTTACCTTCAGGTGATGGACGTCCAACTCGACGACTTCACATTTCTTGGCACGCGGTACAACCGTAACCTTTAAATCCATCTAATCAATTCTGCACTTTGAGATAATTGAATGCTATCTTGCATATCCTCTGGGCAGCCTTACCATCCCAGAATTCTGGCATTTGACCCTGCTTCCTCTCACCGCTCAAGATCTTCCCCACTTGTTCAACTATTGAGTCAGGGTCCTTGCCAACGATGATATTCGTGCCTTTATCCACTGTCACCGGTCTTTCCGTATTCTCCCTCAGCGTCAAGCAAGGTATATTGAGCACAGTTGTTTCCTCTTGAATGCCGCCTGAATCAGTAAGTACGAAGTTTGCATTCACCAGCAGTTTCAGGAAATCCAGGTAGCCGAGCGGCGGTGTAACTCTTAGGAAATCAGTTTTCAACCCGTGTTGGTCGAACATCTTTTTGGTTCGAGGATGTACTGGGAAAACTATTTTTATGGACTTGGAAATTTTCTCGAAAGCAGCGAGGAATCCTGCCAGGGTTTCCTTTCCATCAACGTTTTCAGGACGGTGCATGGTGAGTACCGCATACTCGATTTTTTTCAGCTTGAGTTGCTCTAAGATGCGGGATTTCTCAGCCTGCTTTTTATAACTTAAAAGAGAATCAATCATCACATTACCCACGTGATAAATCTTATCACTTGTTATACCCTCTTTTACTAAATTCTCCTGCCCACTCAGTTCTGTGGTAAAGAGCAAATCAGCAAGCACATCAGTCAACCGTCGATTGACCTCCTCGGGCATGTGCCAGTCATTACTACGCAAACCTGCTTCAACGTGAGCGATAACAGGAGAGTATTTGTGTTTACCACAACGGTATTTAGCTGTGGCAAGTGCACAGGCAAGGGTCGAATTCACATCACCCACCACAACAACTATATCAGGATCGAGTTTACCCAAGATCTTTTCAAACTCGATCATGATCTGACCACTCTGTTCACTGTGTGTTCCTGAACCAACACCGAGATAAAAATTGGGTTTTGGTAATTTTAGATCGTCAAAAAAGACCCTGGAGAGTTCTTTATCATAATGCTGGCCAGTATGGACCAGGATCGGTGTTACCTCATGGAATTTCTTACATTGAGTGAAGATTGGAGCCGCCTTCATAAAATTGGGACGGGCGCCCACAACAACTATTGCTGTGTAGTGCATTCCTTAGTTTCTTTCATCCGCGTGAGATCGACGTAAATTTGTGCTTTTTTGCCAGATACTGTGGCTGGTTTCAACTGCTGCCCCTGCAAACGATTCTCAAGCATTGTGTCTCGCTCGGGGATTATTGTATTACCAGTGGCAACTCTTACCACGACACCATGGGTATCTATTATTGCTCTAACGACTCTATCATCTGGTATCTCGATTTGCTCAAGACTTACTGTTCTCATAAATTCATCGGCTTCAATTCGATCGTAGACCCCGCCAGCAACTCCTTGTCCAGCAGCTCGGTAAGACTTTGATTTTGCCACAATCGGTGCACTCGGCTCAACATCAGATTTCTCTTTTTTCACAGCAATACCCTTTTCCACCGGCATCTTCGGTGCTGTACTTGCCTCAGGTAGTTTTACATCAATGTCTTTTCTCGCTTCGCTTTCGCTGTATAGAATCCGGTGGTCAAGGTCTACTATCTTACTGGATTCGGGGATATTGATTAATACGATAAGGACCAATACGGCTACGGCGACCGGTACAAATATCGGCGAAAACCTAAAAATAGAAAAACGAGACCTCTTTCTTATCTTCTCCATGACCTGACGGTTGAGATTGAAGACAAACTCTCTCGATGGCTCCTCAATCGCAGCAGAACGCAAGTGCTCATCGAGTTTCTTAAGCTCCTCAAGCTCTTTGCGGCAAGCATCACATTGAGCAAGGTGTTTCTTCACCCGGTCAAGCTGCTCTTGGTTGAGTTCTTCATCAAGGTATCCACTCAACAGTTCTCTCGGCAGATCACATTTCATTTCTTTTACACCTCCAATTCATTAAATAACTTCTTAAGTTTTTGTCGGGCACGTGCAAGTCGTGACATAACTGTCCCCTTTGGTATCTTCAGGATATTGCCGATCTCTTCGTAACTGTATTCCTCATCAACCCTCAGAACAAGAACCATTCTAAATTCATCTGGCAATTTAGCAAGTGCGACATTAATCCGCTCTTTTAGCATCTTTTCTCTGGTCATTGCAACCGGGTTCCCTTTTTTCGCAGTAAGTTTATACTCCACCATGCCAATCGATTGAATCTGACCACGGCGTTCCTTTTTTATATAGTTTATCGCATTATTCACCGCAATTCGGCATATCCAGGCATAAAACGAGCGCTTGATATCAAATCTCGAAATCGCCCGATATGCCTTGATAAACGCCTCCTCAACAAGATCTTCAGTATCATCCCGATTACGCACCATACGATACAGAATTTTGTAAAGTGGCATCTTGTACCGTTCAACCAAAGGATTAAACGCTTCACAATCACCTTTTTTTACACGCGCAATCAGTATTTCGTCACTCTCTATGGTATTATACACAAAATAGCCCTTATTATTCCATCCTTTGGATTGGATTCAAACGGATTGCAGCAGATGCAGACGGATAATTTATCTGTTTGAATCAATTATTCTTCTAAAGAATAACCTGCTGGTATTTCAAAGACCTTCTGATTTATTGGTTTGTTGTCAATCTTCGTCATAACAGTATTGGTCTTCATTGAAAACGACATCTGTTCAGATCCCATTGTTACCTCTAAATCGAGCTCAAGTGGAAACCCTTCAATTTCGCTGATTTTCTTCTGAAATTCTTCAAACGATTTCTTATCTGCCATCATACCTGACTTTGATGATTTCATGCCCATTTCTGTCATTTTCTTATTAAACTCCATAATTTCCTCATACCCTTTAATGTCTTTTGTATTCCACATTGTCTGGGTAAAATTCATACTCCCTTCCGCATCCTCGACTATCATTGAAACAACAACCTCTTCACATTCTTTTCCAAGCAGTACCTTCTTTTTACCGGTCTTTTCAACTGTAATCTCGGGCATTGCAGCAGATGTTTCTTCCTCACCCTCAACTTTTTCTGTTTCTTCGCCGAGTTTCATTTCTGAATACTGCTCCTTATCCATATTCAGGGTCCAGATAACACCCTTGTCAAGTCGCGTAATAAAAACATTCTTCATCTCACTGACCATTGAATCCCGCATAACCATCTCGGTCCTCGAACAATCATCCTTTATAAAAACAGATATCAATGTTTCACCACCACCCATACCCATCATACCTTCTGTAGTTGTCGACATCTCATACATAACATCGCCGTACAAAAAAAGACCGAACAGAAACAGCACAATCATCCTGTGTATTTTCATCAAATACCTCCTCTTTGTAGGATTATATCACAAACCTCATAAATGTCAATGACAAAACAAATTGAAACTCGTCTCCAAATCTTTTTAGTGCTGTCACTCCTTTATCTAACAGCATCTACCTTAAATAGACTGTCATTACAAGTCCAGTGATAATTGTACAACTGCACATAAAAATTCGGTTTTGGATTTAAATATTCGAATTTTGATATTGTTCACCCCGTGAAATAGAAGTAACCTTATTATGGGAAAAGAAAAAGGAAAACAATCAAAGTTAGAGAAAATAAAATTCTTCAAGGAAGGCTGTATTTCACAGGGTAAAGAATTTAGTGCTTAGAATTTAGAAATTTAATCCGCCGGTCATACTCCACGCGACACAATCATGCCATGCACAGTAGGAGAGGCGGATTAAGGTAGTATTGATACGGTTCTTCTACCACCCCTGGTATAGCCGAATTTAACCTTACCAGGAACCAGGGCATACAGCGTGTAGTCTCTGCCAACACCAACGTTCATGCCCGGATGGATTTTAGTGCCGCGCTGTCTGATGATTATCGTACCAGCATTCACGACATGACCGTCAAATCTCTTGACGCCCAACCTCTTACCACATGTATCCCGACCATTTCTTGATGCTCCAACACCCTTTTTGTGAGCCATTTATCCTCCTAAAAAAATAGTTATCGGGTTTGGGCTAAGATGCTGGATTTACAGATACTAAACCCAAGCCTGTCTTCCGTCTTTTCCAAGCTTCCAAACCCAAATCCATCATCCATCTCTATTTCGCCTTTAGTATATCAGTAATTTCAATCTGACTGAAATCCTGACGATGACCCCTTTTGTTTCGGTATTTCTTCCTTCTGCGGAATTTGAAGACTATTACTTTGGGAAGCCTGCCATGCTTTTTTATAATCCCTTTGACCTTTGAACCAACAATATAAGGTTCGCCAAATAGTGTGCTGGCATCTTCTTTGATCATTAGCACCTTATCGAATTCTACTTCTTTACCTAACTCACCAATATGTGCCGGAATAGTAATGGTCTCACCTTTGCTCACGAGATACTGATAACCATTGGCTCTGATAACTGCAAACACTACTCACCTCCACCTGGTTCTTCAGGGATAATCGGTGCGGGTTCAGTAGGGATTACTGGTCCCTCTTCTCCAGGCATAGGCGCAGGCATTGGCATTTCTTCCAGAGCTTTTTCAACCGCACTCGTAGGTATAGACCTGCGACTGCTCAGAACTAAGACGAGCGAAGTGACGAAGAAAGCCATCGCCAGAACGGTAGTCACTTTTACGAAAAATGGTGTGGCTCCTTTACCGCCAAACAAAGAATCAGCACCACCGCCGCCGCCACCACCAAATACGCTTGACATACCGCCACCGCGCGACTGCTGCAATAATACGATAACCACAAGCAGGGCACAGACCAAAATATGGATGAATAAAATAACACTGTACATTTTTTCTCCTTAGATAATAGAACGAATAGTATTATATCTATTTTGCGGAAAATGTCAAGGATTTGAAAACCTGACGATCCGGGCAAAGTTCTCTGGCTTCAAACTGGCACCACCGACTAGAACACCATCAATATCTTGTTGTGCCATTAATACATCCACGTTTTCTGGTTTTACACTACCACCGTAGAGAATCGCCGTATTCTTTTTTAATCGGGAACGGATAAATTTATGGACTTGAGCAGCTTGCTCTGGAGTCGCAGTTTTACCAGTCCCTATTGCCCAGACCGGCTCGTAGGCAAGGATAAGCTTGTGTACCTCGTTCTCAATGCCTTGCAACCCCTGACTCAGCTGCCTTGAAATAACCTCTTCAGTCTGACCATTCTGTTTTTCTTGTTCTGTTTCTCCAACACAAAAAATCGAAATCAAACCGATTTCCAGAGCAGTTTTCAGCTTCGTGTTTATCACTTCATCAGTCTCACCCATGATATGTCTTCTTTCAGAATGCCCGATAACAACATATTCACAACCAAGTTGTTTTAAGAACAACCCTGAGATCTCACCGGTAAAAGCCCCTTGTCTTGTCCAATGCATATTCTGCGCACCCAACCTCAACCGGCTGTTCTGGATTATTTCACTGACGTATGATAATGATGTAAACGGCGGTATGATTATTATCTCGCGATCTTTAACATCACCCACTAATTCTAAAAGTTTCCGCACCAATAAGCGCGATTCAGCAGCATCCATATTCATCTTCCAATTGCCGGCAATAATTGGTTTCAGTATTATCTGGTCTTTTAGCGCTTCTATACCGGGCAATTTCTTACCTTCAAGGAACTGAAGCGTCGCACCACCGCCTGTTGAAACGTGTGTGACTTCATCACGCAAACCGTATTTAGACAGCGCAGCTATAGTATCACCACCACCCACAATGGAGATTACACCCTTGGTTGTTGCATCGACAACTGACCTCGCCACGTGCGCAGTGCCTTTTGTAAATTCATCTATCTCAAAGATACCCATGGGCCCATTCCAGACAATGGTCTTAACCCTACTCGCCATCTGGGCTATATCCTTTCTTGTTTTCTCACCGATATCAACTCCGTAGTGGTCAACAGGCATATTACAAGCCTCCACGCACTCAGTTGGACTACCCTTTCTTAGCTCTTTGGCAATCAGAACATCTACTGGTAAATAGATTTTCTGGTTATTGAGCAGGACCGTTGCTTCATCAAGGAAAGCATCTTCACAAAGAGATTTGCCGATTTCGTATCCTCTTGCCTTATAAAATGTAAAACACATACCGCCGCCAATAATAAGGTGGTCAACGATCTTCAACAAATTTCTTATGCCTCCGATCTTAGTTGATACTTTTGCGCCACCTATTATGCCCAAAAAAGGACGTTGAGGTCTTTTCAAAACAGCTTCAAGAAGTTCAATCTCCTTTACCATAAGAAAACCGCATGCCGGTTTGTCAAAATACCTGGCCACGCCGGCAACTGAGGCATGGGCACGGTGTGCTGTTCCAAAAGCATCATTAACATATATATCAGCGAGTGATGCAAGCTCCTTTGCGAATGCTGGGTCATTGCGCTTTTCTTCAAGGTAGAATCTCGTATTCTCAAGGAGCAAAATGTCACCCGTCTTCAAAGCCTGCACCATTTTCTTAACCTTGGAACCAACACAATCCGGCGCAAATAGCACTTTACGTTTTAGAATCTCCCCCAATCGCTGTGCCACTGGTAATAAACTCATCTTGGGTTTAACCATGCCTTCTGGATTACCAAGATGGCTGGCAATTATCAGCGTACCGCCCTGCTGAAGAATATACTCGATTGTAGGTAAAGATTCCCTGATCCTAATATCATTTGCAACCTGTTGTTTATCATCAAGAGGGACATTAAAATCCACCCTCAGCAAAACTTTTTTGTTTTTTATGGAAAGTTGCTTAACCGTAAGTTTTTTCATTATCCTATTCCTATTACATATTCTAACAGGTCTACCATTCTTACGGAATAACCCCATTCATTGTCATACCAGGAAAGTACTTTAATAAGGTTACCATTAGCCTTGGTCAATAAGGAATCAAATATCGACGAATATGGGTTACCGATAAAATCAGATGATACTAAGGGTTCTTCACAATAGTATAAGTAGCCCTTGAGTTTGCCCTCTGAAGCAGCTTTGAATGTTCTGTTTACTTCCTCCACAGTAGTCTCTTTCCCGAGTTCTGCGACGAAATCGACGATTGAAACGTCAGCCGTCGGGATTCGTATCGCGACCGCATCAAGTTTTCCCTTGAGGTCAGGAAAAAGACCGATGATCGCCTTAGCCGCACCGGTCGTCGTTGGAATCATTGACAAACCAGCAGCCCTTGCCCGACGCAGGTCTTTATGGGGTGAATCAAGTATCTTCTGATCATTGGTATAAGCATGAATCGTCGTCATATAACCTCTTTTTATTGTAAATGTTTCATGAAGAATCTTGACAACCGGGGCAAAGCAGTTCGTTGTACAGGATGCATTGGAAAATATAACATCTTTATTAGAATCATAAGTATCTTCATTGATACCCATGACAAATGACGGGATTTTTGGTTCGCCCTTACCAGGTGCAGAAAGCATGACTTTTTCAGCACCCGCCTTTATGTGGAGCTCAGCCTTGCTATACTCCCGAAATCTACCCGAACATTCCACAATATAACTGACACCGAGTTCTTTCCAGGGTAGTCGAGAGGGGTCTTTTTCAGAAAACACTTTGTATTCTTTGGCATCAACGACAATGGCACCGTCTGTTGCCTTGACTTCTGGGCTAAATGTCCTGTGCACTGAATCATATTTTAATAAATGCGCCAAAGTCTGTGCATCGGTGATATCATTGATTGCTACGATTTCAAATTTATCGCTTTTGTACCCTGCCCTGAAAACCAATCTGCCAATTCTTCCAAAGCCATTAATGGCAACTTTCGGTTTCATATCGCCTCCTTTTTAGTCCGTCTATATACGTTTCATTATATCTAAAAACTGCCTGAAGTCAACGACAATTTAGGCATTTACCAAATGTATTCTGGTGCCGTTCTAAATCGCAAATATTCGGTTTTCAAACTCATGTAGTGGTCAACCCTGTAAAATATTATAAGCCCGAAGACGTAAAATAACACAAATTCAATAACAAAAATAATACACGCAGAGATATATTTGCCTCTATGTAAAAATAGAAAATAAACCATTTCAAATGGTACGATCATCGCTACCCGGTTCCAATATTTGCTCATAGACAAAAGGGAGAGGCAAACAATTCGGTAAGATTGTTCTTGATGTAAATCGAACTATTGACATTAGAATATTTGAGACTAAAATTTATTAGACTGAATAAATCTGTGTGCATCTGTTCTATATCCGTATTTACCCCGTTAAATATGGAATTATTAGTAATGAGAGAGCAATGTATTAGCAATAAACATAATTTGTAAGGGTTACTGCTGTGAGATTAATATTATTTAACTGGGTGAATCTATTTTTTAACCTTTGGTTAAAAAAGGAGGAGTTATGAAAATAATAAATATTCTTCGAGCTTGTCGAGAAATTCATTGTGGAATATCCCTCAAAAAATTATATGGAAAAAATATCACTGTAATCTTATTTATTATTACTGCAATCAACTTCTTAATCGCCCAAGATAATTATGAGTTCGGACCGAGTATAATTGTAAATGATGATACGCCGGGGATACATGATCACTATACGACTCAACGCGCAATTGCCTGTCGAGGGGACACTATTTACTTAGTCTGGAGAGACGACAGGTATGAAGTGTCATTGGATAATAATGCACAAATATTTTTTTCCAAAAGTACAAATGCGGGTAACACTTGGAGTCCAAATATGATGATAAGTCAGGGCTGGGATACACTTCATTGTATTTTACCCCATTTAGCCCTTGATGCTTCTGGCAACATTTTTATTGCTTATAACTCAAAAAGTGATAATGACAGTGATCGTGATATTTATTTTACAAAAAGTAGTAATGGTGGTAGTTCATTTACACCGCCGATAATGGTTAATGACAGTATAGTAGTGAAATGGCAGACCAATTGTGCCTGTGCGATGGACTCAAGTGGTCAGAATGTATATGTAGTTTGGGAGGATTCGAGGAATGGACATGATGAGGATATATACCTGGCGCGCAGTACTGATGGTGGAATGGGTTTCCTTCCTTCAGTACGGGTCAATGACGGCGGTGATACGGCGGATCAATGGTATCCGGTGATTGCCTGTGATAATTCGGGGCAGAATGTCTATATCGCCTGGATGGATTTTCGTGATATTTTATATGGAGCTGGAGTATATTTTAGTCGGAGCACTGATTTTGGTCAGACATTTGACATTAATTATCGTGTTAACGATACAATATCTACTGCTGGGTGGCCGAGTATTTACTATAAGAATGGTATAATATATTTAACCTGGCGTGATGGTCGGGATGGTTATGCGGTTTATTTTGCTAGGAGCATTGATGATGGTATGAGTTTTGGTCCGAATATACGGGTGCCCGATAACCCCGGAGCCTCGGCTTATGTTCCGAGTATCGCAGCAGATGATTCGGGAAAGATATATGTAGTATGGGAAGATAGCAGAACTTTTGGTTCTACAGGCTATGACATTTACTTTTCCTTTAGTGACGATAGTGGCACGACCTTTAAACCTGATGTACGGGTGAATGACCTTTTGGGAATTAGTAATGCCTGGGATAGAAGCCCAGCGGTTGCGGTCAATCACGAGGCACAGGTTTTTGTTGCCTGGTGTTCAGACCGTAATGGTATACTAAATCCTGATATTTATTTTGCATCAGGAATCTATATGGGTGTTCAAGAGTATTGTAATGCTAAGCCGGCAATTACACTAATGTGTTATCCTAATCCGTTTTCAAAGCTGATAAATATCAGCTTTGGCATAGGGCATCCCGATAGGATAACACATTCATCCTACGGGACAGGAAGTGCAAAGGGCATAGAGTTGAAAATATACGACATCAGCGGTAGATTGGTTAGACAATTTGACTATACGACTATAAGACCATCCAACCAAATCATTTGGGATGGTACAGACCAAGCTGATCATCAGGTTCCTGCAGGTATTTACTTTATTGAGTCAGTTAGTAATGATAAAAAGTTGGTAAAGAAAGTGGTAAAGATAAGATAGGGGGGAATCATGAAAAAGATACTACTATGTTTAGCAGTAGGTGGCCTTGCCTTTGCACAGCAATATTTTCCAATATCTGCGTTTCATGTTGACGATACTCTCTGGTTTGAAGGTGCAGGTGAGGACAGTCTTGGTCTAAATCATATATGGATAGGTGGCGGTGAAAGAAATGATGCTGTGAAAATACGCAAACTTCAGCTGGCAGAAGATGAAGGACTCTACGGTACCTTGTATCATGCATTGAGGGGTACACAAAGTGGTCCGAATTATAATCACAATGAAATTGCATGGTATTACTGCCTTTTCTGGACCAATTGGGAGGTTGATAGTTCTAATTTTTATCAATATACAGGGACCGATACAAGTGATGCTTCAGCCCAGGGTAATGATGCCTGGATAGCAAGGAAAGGTGTTGATACGCCCGGTCAGATGATAAAAGGTCCGAAGCGAGAAACCAGAGCAAGGACTGTTGGCTTTTTTGACATCGATTTTATATTAAAAATTGACAGCCTGGGTACATCAACAGACTCGGTATGCAGTCTCTGGGTGAAAACAGAAGAGGGGATGAGGACATGGGATGTTGTTATAGTTGATGATTTTAATGCAGCCGGTGAATACGATACGATTACACTTAGCTACGATAATGGTGATGAAACAAACCTGCACTATGGTATCCACTGGTACGGCAATAGAACCTTATGGGCGGATTATATCGAAACGAAAGATCGGTATATTGAAGCTGTTGTAGACAGCCATTATTACGACACTACACTTGTTTCAATCTTTTCACGTTATGATACTTTGGCTGCACTGAAATATTACTATTTAATGGACGAACCAGATGTCGGACATTTTGCAGCGAATGCGTATCTAATGTGGTTTCTAGACGAACATGATTACGATCCTGGCATTCAAACCGTGTCACTAATAGAACCGCAGATCTATGAGCTTTATGTCGATTCAGTAAAGCCGAATGTTTTGTTGGTGAATTACTATCCACTGCGGGGTGCACATTTTGGCCAAGATTCAACGCCCTGGGAAAAGGGGCCGAAATTTCAAGGAAGACTTGACACAATGTGTATGGAAATAAGTAAGGCTCGAAAAGAAGCAAAACAGAATAATAAACCTTTCTGGTTTATGCATCAATCTTTTGGTCAATATGATACAGCAACAGGTCTTACCAAATACCACCGAGAACCAACACCACGTGAAATCAAGTGTATGATCTGGCTCGCTCTTGCTCACGGTGCACAAGGAATCGAACACTTTACATATAAGACGATTCCCGAAGGTAGCTGGATCGATAGCGGATTGACCTGCAATGGCAATCCCCGTTATCCGTTATGGACTGCAGCCAAAGAGATGAATTTTTTGATAAGAGATATTGGTTCCAAACTTTTGAGCCTTGAATCAGATACGGTATTCAAATCTACTGAAGGTATTCCGCCGAGTTGTTTTATCAAAGAAATCAGCTCTGATGACACAGTGCAGATTGGGACTTTTCATAATGCTGATAATGATACTTTCTTCATCATAGTAAATCGGCTCTGCCAGGCATCAGACTCTGATACGGTTGTAATAAAAATCCATAAAGACAGTCTATTCTTGACAGATTTATATACTGGTGAAGCGATTGCGCCGGACAGCGAGCCAAATGGCAATTCATATTTTTCAATACCTTTGCCACCTGCTCAAGGTAGGTTCTTCCAGCTTATCCCTTTTGCCCAGGACTTTAAGATAAATGATAATCAAGCATATGCTAATATGGTTCATGTTGCACTTGATACAAAAGCATGGGCTTATGCCAGCGTTGATTCCATGAAAATCTGGCAAAATTATAATGATTCATTAGTTGATGCTACAGGCTGGATGCCATACGATACTGTCTATTGTCGGCAGTTGCGCCAGGGTGAAGGAACCAACACCATGTATATTCAGTATAAAATTGATGGAAATATCAACAGCCCTGAATATTCCGATGTGATTATGTATGATAAAACAGCGCCGACATATTCATTTGTTATCAACGACGACAGTACATTTACAAATACCTCAAATGTTACTTTGAAAAGTTCATTGACAGACGCAACGAGTGGTCCTTCAAAAATGCGTTATGGCAATAAAGAGCTGAAGAATCCAGTTAAGAACTCAGCATTTGACAATGCAGATGATTGGTCCTATGATCATGCAACCTACGATGATACCTTGAAACTATATGAGATCCCGGTACAAATTACGGGAAATTACTTTTTCCAGGCTATCCCGCCTGAGAGTCTTGAAGCATTTGAAGAAGATACAATGCTTTTATGGATTGATTTGGTCAGTGATGATTTTAATGGTACGGGAAGAATTGAGTTTCAATATATTTATGGTGACACAGCGGTGAGACATGTGCATCCAGTCGGTTGCACGATATCAATCCCTGAAGGAACAAATGCCAAGGTATCGGAGTATAATCTCTATTCATTCTTTGAGTTTCGACCAGACTCTAACTCGGTTTTCATCGAAGCACGCGTGGGCCTCTGGATAGATAATGACTTAGGCAATACTGGAACGCTTTACATAGACAATTTCAGACTTGACATTGTAGGACCAGCTGATGATTACACAAGATTTGAAAACTACGATTCGCTCAAAGAGTGGAACCTGATCACAGGTAATGGTGTGCGAAAAGTGTATGGACAGTTCTCTGACGGCGCTGGTAATGAAACTGCTGTTTCATTCGACAGTATTATTGTTGATACAACCAAACCAGCAAGGAGAATCTCGTATCCGCAAAATGGTCAGACAATCAGCGATACAATAACAATCACAGGCTGGGCACATGATTCACTCGATGATCCGCCGCATTTTAAGCAGTATGAACTGCAGCATCAATCTCAAATGTCAGCAAATTGGTATGGCAATGATCCTAATTCGATATCCTATACGCCAAAGTATCCAATCCAGGTCGGACAAGGTCAAAAACCCGTGGCTCTTGGCGACTGGAACACCACAACGGTTAATGATGGCTGGTACAATCTCAAACTTACTGTTGCTGATTCAGCAAGTAATAGCAGAGATACAACGATTAGTGTTAATGTCAATAATGAAGGGGATGGAGATGGTAAATTCTCAGGATTTTCCAATTATGTTTATGGACTTGCTGCGGGAAACGATGTATATATCGGTGAATGTAATACTGGCAAAATCTATCAGTACAATGCAAATTACGAACTGATCGATACATTCACATTAGTTGATTCAATAGGTACTGGCTTTCCTCTTGCCATAACCGTTGATGATTCAGGAAAACTATGGGTTGCCAATACAAATAGCCATCTGATCAGCAAATTCACGCCTCAGGGCAGTTTATTACTGCAGTTCCCTGGAGGTTTTTCAATGCCTTCAGGCATTGCCTTTGACAATTCTAGCAATATCTGGGTATCTGACCGGCTGCATCACAAGATCAAGAAGTTTAATCAAGATGGCGACAGTTTATTTGCCTTTGGTTCAAAAGGCAGTGAACCAGGTGAAATAGACCGACCCATAGGCATTGCTTTCTTTGACAACAAGATATATATTGCAGATTCAAAGAACAAACGAGTCTCAGTTTTTGATACATTAGGAGATTTCATTGAAGTGATTGCTGATTCTGCAGGGCTCCAAATGCCCTTTGGTCTGGCTATTGATTCATCTGGCTGTTTGTTTGTGAGTGATTTCCGTGGTAATCAAGTTATTGAATTCGACCCTTATAGCAATCAATTGTATAAGATCGACAGTATTCTGGATTCACCGACCGGACTTGCTCTATCACCTGATGCGAATATTCTATATGTGTCTGATACCAGGAACAAACGGGTCCTTGCATTTCAAGTGCGTGGCGAACCACCCGCAGGTGGTGGTCCGCAAGCATATGGTGATGTCTATATTGATAGGTTGATGTTTGATGTATACCCGAGCTTATCTGCAAAACAAATGAATATCAGACTTCAAGGGTTTGTCGGCAGGAAAATATCGCTAAAGGTCTATGATGTAACCGGTAGATTAATCAAGACCTTTTATGATAATCAGATGATTAAGGCAAACCAGAGCATATCCTGGGATTGCAAGGATGATATCAATAGAAAACTCGCCAATGGTGTTTATTTTGTGAGATTAGTGACCCAAGGTCATAACGAAACCAGAAAAGCGATATTACTGAAATAATATAAGCTGCTACAGACTACGATAGAGACAGCATCTATAGGCTTTTCTGAAGCTGAGAAGTCCGTACTTTCTCTTAAGGGAAAGGGAATCGGAAAATCGCTACATTGACACAACTATCATATTCTATATAATTGCCCATGCCGGATATTACAAAAGGGGTGCGGGCATTTACTGTAGGTACAGCAATCAGCCGGGTCCTGGGACTGATTCGCGAGTCGGTCTTTGCCTACCTTTTTGGCGCCGGTATGACAACCGATGCCTTTAATGCAGCATTCCGCATCCCCAACCTATTCAGAGATCTCTTTGCCGAAACTGCCCTTTCCGCCGCCTTCATACCTGCCCTGACTTCGGCAAAACAAAAAGGTAAGGAACAGCAAAATCTTCTTGCCAGCAATGTATTCAATATTCTGGTGATTGTCGTCGGCATAACAGTAGTACTTGGCATTATCTTTTCACCGTATATTGTAAAAGTTATTGCATTTGGTTTTGGTGCAGTACCGAATAAACTCAACCTTACCGCTTGTTTGACCGCAGTCATCTTTCCTTTCTTGTTTTTCATTGCCTTTGCTGCCTGGACAATGGGTTATCTAAATACTGAGCAGGAATTCTTCATACCATCCTTTGCACCGGCTTTTTTTAATATCCTGTCGATTGCTACGCCGATAATACTCTACGCGTACCTGGTAAAACACGGTATTGATCCGATATTCGGCATGGCGATCGGCGTAACTCTGGGTGGTTTGATGCAGTTCTTAATACAAATCCCAAGACTCTATAATAAAGGGTTTCGTTACCGGTTTTATGTTAATTTCAAAGACCCCGGCTTCAAGAAAATTATCACACTATTTATCCCCGTAGCAATGGGTCTTGCTGCCTCAAGGATAAATGTTACCGTGGATATTTTCCTGATATCACTCCTTGCCGAACGCAGCATGACCTGGC
Source organism: Candidatus Stahliibacteriota bacterium (assembly GCA_030609135.1). Classification (GTDB taxonomy): domain Bacteria; phylum Hydrothermota; class Tepidihabitantia; order SM23-42; family SM23-42; genus JAUVZL01. Next base: position 15,486 of record JAUWCU010000045.1, read on the forward strand.
TCAACTATGCGTTTCGGATAATGCACTTACCCCTGGGTCTGTTTGGCATAGCGGTTGGTACTGTTGCCTTACCCACGATTTCAAAATATGTCGTTCAGGGAAAGCACGCTGAAGCAAAAAACACATTGTTTGATTCGCTTAAGCTTGTTTTTTTCCTCACTATTTCAAGCGCGGCGATAATTGCTTTTCTCTCTCATCCAATTACGCGTCTCATTTATGAACGCGGCAAGTTCACTCCATTCGACACCTATGCAACAACCCAAGCTTTAATTCTCTATATCATCGGCATACCTTTTGTCGCCGGGATACGAAATGTCGCAGCGGTTTTTTATGCATATAAAGATTCTAAAACGCCGATGTATGCAAGTTTTGTTGCGGTCGGCGTGAATGTAATCTTAAACCTGGTCTTGATGCGTATTATTGGATTCCGGGCATTCCCTTTGTCAACGACAATATCATCGTTTCTAAACCTTGCAATCTTATTCTATTTCTTGCCGCGCAAGATCGGTAAGTTCAGATTATTGCCATTAGTAAAATACTTTGTCTTGCTTGGAATCGCGGCGTGCGCTGCTGGTCTTGCCGCAATGGTCATCAATGATTTTCTATCCGGTGTAATAGGTATTACTTTTATTAATCAGACATTGAACCTGCTGATCAGCGGGATTTTAGCTTTAGCTATCTTTTACAGCTTGTGTCTTATCCTTGGTCTTGGTGAAGCCAAGGACTATGTGAAACGCCTGGTTAAACGCTAAGCTGAATAGTTGCAAAACAATACACAAAGTCTCATCAACTCCTAACAGATGGTTAGTGGGCATAGGTTAGGAAACTAGATATTTGCTTTTATTCCGGCATCCTAACCCAAACCTCTTTAGTCTAGAGGGCTACAGATCTAATGACAAATCAATGCCAAAACCCAAATAACAAAATCCAAAATTTGACATTAGACATTGAGGCTTCAATTGACCTTTGATATTTGACATTTGAACTTCTCTATCTATAGCCCTCTTATGTCTTGTTTACGCCTTATCGCAATAAAATTGCCTTTTCCACTCTCTTGTAATCGTCAGTTGAAAACCTGACAAAGTACACACCAGACGAAACCTTACGACCCTGATCATCACAACCTTGCCAGGTAAGTGTCTGCAGGCTCGATACATGACACGGTATATCAAAATGCTTTACGATCCGACCTGCAGCATCGTATACTCTCAATGCCGCGTGCCTGCCCTTTAGAACCTGAAGTTTAATGTTTATCCCATTGGTAAATATCGATGGATACAGGGTTAGCTTGGAACTCGTGATCTGCAATACACCAGGTACTTCCTCAACCGTAACAATCGGCGTATAGAATCCCTTCACTTTCACAATTGAGTTGTCACCAGATGGTGCACCCTGGACAATCGTAATCCAGTAATTGCCGTCGCGTGGGTCAAATGCAATACCGCGGATATTCCAACCACTCTGAGTATGGAAATACTTGCCCGTCCAGGCTGGCGCTACACCCTGATACTCATAAACACCAGCACTGTCAAGCGTCGTACCACCAGAATTAAAGAACGTATTCACATGAATATAAGAATGACCCAGTGAATCATAACCTAAACAACGTGCATTCATATACCCCTGTATCGGACAATTATATTGCGTCGCACTACCCAGTGTATCCGACACATAAATATACGCAGTCTGACCAATCGAAGTCCGTCGATCCGCAAACCAAATCTCATTACCATCCTGATAATTAAACGCCATACCACAACCATAATCATTGGCCGGACTACTAAACCAACGCAAAGACGTACCAGCCTTATCAATCTTCCAGCAACGCTTCATATTCTTATACCCAGTAACCCAGAGATTATCATCATAATACGAGTATGCCACATCAGAAACAGTATCTGGTGGCGTAATTGCACCATAATAAACAACATTGCTATCTGATGAATACACACGCAGGTTCTGAGAATAAGCATCACATACAAAGATCTGGTCATCGACTGGATCATATGCTACACCATAGATAAAGGCGGTAGGATATGGAGGGAAACTCGGTAATGGCTTGGGTCCCCAGATTATTGTACCTGGTGCAATGCCGACGGTCAACTGGAAATATAGCGTGTCTGTATAGAATCCTGAATTCACAATAATGCTGAAATCAACGATCTCGCCTGAAGGTGTACTGATATCTGCAGTGACATTATATGGATCACCACTATTATTCCCGGTATTTCCTGGATTGATTGAGCCGTAATTACCACCCGCATCATTTATCGTTATATATGTGGAAGAAGTAATCAAAGTAGAAGTGATATCATAGGCAGTTGCGCCACCGATATTCTGGATCGTTACTACCAAATCAGCAGTCTCACCAGGGTCGAGTATGCCATTACCATTGCCACCATTTACTGAATGGCTTTGATAATCAAGTTCTGGTGCATAAACAGTGATTAAAGGGAAGGAAGTAAAGACGCTGTCATGAATGTCATGGAAGTATAATGTCAAATCAAGGTCGTGTCCATTTGGACAATCAGTCGCTACAGTGAAGCGGTAGTACGGACTGGACAAACTTGAGTCGCCTTGTGGTATGTCACCATACCAGGCTGAATCAATAGACAAAGTCACATAGGTATCGCCTTCAGTGAGCAAACCATATACTGAAAAAGCATCAGCAGCGCCAACATTCTTGCCATAGACACCATAATCGATCGTCTCACCCGGATTGACAAAACCATCACCATTACCACCAGCAACATCATCGATGATATCCGTAGACAAAGTCACATAAGGGGTGGTGCTGGAAACGACTTCGACATCTTGTTCATACCGATAATAATTAGCTTTGGTAATCGTCACTTTTACCCAGGTACCTGGAGTCTGTGCCGGGATCGACACACTCACAGGTGAACCCGTACCCTCGGCAACCCCGATGATCTCACCGGCTACGGTCAAAGCAATGACTGAACTGTCATTTGCCGTAACCATAAAGAAAGTTTGACCAGCCGGGATATTGGGCGGATGGCTCACACTGAGGATCTGCGGTATTTCTGAATAAAGCGTAAAGAACGCATCACCATGAATATGGAAGAGATGGAAGGTCGTTACCTTGTAATTCATACCCAGACCGGCTGAATCCGGCATCCACGAAGCATACAGATAATACTTTGCAGAGGTCATTGCCATGCCCGGCCGTAAGTTCGGATACCCAACCATGTCAAAGAACGGATAA
>JAUWCU010000025.1 GCA_030609135.1 Candidatus Stahliibacteriota bacterium
ACATATAATAGTTTCAATTATGTTGTGGAACCTGTCATTCCGAACTTGTTTCGGAATCTCGATAAAGTGAGACTCTGAAATAAATTCAGAGTGACAATAGTGTAACATGCTAACGAAATCCACTGAAACTATTATATATTCTCCTTAGTAGGTCTTCGCACGCCAATAATTGAGCAGATCCTCCAGCGTTTTTTCGAATTCAAATTTCGGCTTCCATCCTGTGAGTTTGGCGAACTTACTTCCATTGCCAATAAGGACAGGTATATCGATCTTTCTTATTTTTGAAGGATCTGTTTTTATCTCGAATTTAACCCGGGATAATTTCTGCAAAACCAACAAGGCTTGTTTAATAGTGTATCCTTTATTTGAAGCGATATTGTATACGTTACCAGTCTCGCATTTTGATATCGCCAACTTGTAGCCACTTATGATATCCTGAATATTCATGAACTCCCGTTTTACATCCACATTACCGAGTTTAATCAAAGGCGGTTTCGTACCCCGTTCTATCTCCACGATCTGTGCCGCTATCGACGGCAAAACAAAATCTCTTGCTTGTCCTGGCCCGGTATGGGTAAAGGGTCTTAAGATCACAAAATCAATATTATTAAGCGCGTAATTTTGGCAAACTAACTCCGCCGCATACTTGCTGACCGCATAAGGGTTTTTCAAATTGATCTTGGCTGTCTCGGAAAGATCACTGCCACCACCATATACTTCACACGTCGACACAAAGATGAATTTCACTTGTTTTTTTAAGGTTCTTGCCGCTTCCAAGAGATTGACTGTTCCTATCAAATTTGTGTTATAGGTAAGGGGTGGATCACGAAATGATTTGGATACTGAACTGATAGCCGCAAGGTGAAAAATAGTATCAGGTTGATGGTCTTTAAGGACTTCCTTTGTCATTTCAAGGCTCATGATATCCAGAGGAACATAAGAACCCTCTTTGGGTATCATCAACGGGTAAGATGTTGCAATGAGCTTATGAAGTTCTTCTTTCAACGTTTTAACAAGATGTGAACCTACAAAACCCTCACTGCCAGTGACTAGAATTGTCTTCATGTGATTCTTTGTCGCCAGTACTCCAATAGATCCATTAATGTTTGTTCAAATGGTATAACTGGCTTCCAACCAGTCGCCTTCTTGAATTTCTCCGTTGAACCGATGAGCAATTCAACATCAGAAGGTCTCATTCTTGATGGATCTGTTTCTATTTTCAGATTTACCTTTGATAACGCAATAAGCTGGTCCAGCATGTCTTTTATTTTTACACCAACGCCTGACGAGATGTTGTAAACCTCACCAGGTTCTCCCTTTGACAACGAAAAAGCATAGGCTTTAGCCACATCACGGACATCAAGGAAATCACGCACCGCCTCCAAATTACCCACCTGGATCACAGGTTTCCTTTTGCCTTTTTCAATCTCAATAATCTGCTTGGCGAAATTCGAAGTTGCAAACACTGCTCCTCGGCGTGGCCCGGTATGATTAAAGGCGCGCGTCCTCACAATTTTCAAACCATAGCTCTTAAAATATTGATAGCCCAAAAAATCCTGTGTTACTTTGCTCACGCCATATGGACTGAGCGGTCTCAACGGATTTGTTTCTTTTATGGGTACCTCATCCGGATAAACCATACCGTATTCTTCACTCGAACCGGCGATATGTATATATGGATCCAGCTTGGCCCCTCTCACCGCTTCAAATAAATTAACTTCCCCTATTATATTGGTAGTTAGGGTTTCTTGAGGTGCACGCCATGAAAAAAGGACATAGCTCTGCGCGGCAAGATGGAAAATCTGGTCAGGCTTTATTTGCTCGATAATCGTGTTTACTGAAAAGGCATCTTTTATGTCACACTCATAAAGCCGGATTTTATCCTGAATCCCTATGATATTTTGTCGATCTGAACGCCACTTTATTGTTCCAAAGACCTCATGCTTACCCCCATCCAGAAAATATTCGGCGAGGTGACTTCCAGCAAAACCGGAGATTCCGGTTATTAGTATTCTCATATATTCTCCTTGAAGTTTAATAGAAATGGTAAGTATCCAACAGGATCAACTGATTTTTGGCGAAACCTTACTTCATAATGCAAATGCGGAGACGTCGATTTGCCGGTTGAACCAATCGTCCCAATGACCTTACCGCCAACAACCCGGTCATTGGGTCTTACCGCAACTGAGTTCAAGTGTCCGTAAAACGTCGAGTAATTAACGTTGTGGTCAACAATCACATAGTTGCCGAACACTGCGTCCCAACCTACTGCTTTGACAACCCCAGAAGCTGCGGCGACTACTGGTGAAAAACGAGGGGCGGCAATATCAATACCAGTATGTTCAAGACTGAAACTCCTTGAGATTCTACCGTGCGTGGGTAATAGCGCCGGGATATTCCCTTCGTTATTTGACACCATTTCTATCTTGCGCGAATAATCGTGGTTTACTTTGTCCAGCTTGGGTTCAACCTCAGCTGGGGTTTCTTCAATACCCAGCATTACTTTTATTTTCTTGTTGTGCATTTCAGTACGCTCAAGGTTTTGCTTAATCTCCTGAAGTTTAGCAAATTCCCGCTCTATTTCTGCATTACGACGTTTAAGGATAACCGTCTCCAGCGCTCGATAATACACTCTCGAATAATTGATCGTAACATAGCCAAGAATAATAACCACAATAAAAACAGTGGCGGCCACTATCTTCAAGCATTTTTTTGAAATGAAAAGGTACTTAGTTCTGCCCGATTCAGTAGATGTCAAGACAACTGAATAACCCTTTTTCATAATTAGAACAAGCCTTTCTCACACACCGAGAGCAATAATTTGATAATACCTTCAACATCGCCAAGATCGCACATTTCATTTGTGGAATGAATGTACCTTGTCGGTATCGAGAGAACACCGCTCAACACACCCTCTTTGATAATCTGAACAACTGCCGCATCAGTAGTACCCCTTTCAAGAATTTCGAGTTGATATGCAGTATCTGTTTCCTTTGCATAGGCAACAAGTTTGTTTTTGACGATCGGACTGGCAAGAAACAGGGCATCCTTTACTTTTATAGCCGGTCCTTTCCCAAGACCAACGTCCATTTTACGACACTCTGGCGTATCGCCGGTAACAGTAACATCAACTGCAATCGCATAGTCAGGTGCAATGCCGTAGGCACCTGTCCTGGCGCCTCTTAAGCCAACTTCTTCCTGAACTGTAAAAACAAAGTACAGATCATTTTTGTTTTCTTTGAGTAGCTTCATAGTCTCGATAAGACAATAGCAACCAATGCGGTCATCGAGTGCTTTTGATGTCATTCGATTATTTATGATAACTGCTTGTTGATGAAACGATGCAATATCACCAATACCAACCTTATCTTCTGCCTCTTTTCTATCTTGTGCACTGATATCAATAAATAGGTTGTCAATGCGCGGCGGCTTTGGTGTCTCTGGCTTTGTTTCAACACCAATGCAACCTATCGTGCCATTTTCAAATATGATACGCTGGTTCACTATGCGTTCAGGCAATAAGCCGCCGATATTAGTGAACCTTAAAAAACCTTTCTTGTCGATATACGTAACAATGAGTCCTATTTCATCCATGTGTGCGCATATCATTATCCTGGTATTTTTTTCCTCTTTGACACTGTCTTTAGATTTAGCCGGGACATAAGCTATTAGGTTGCCGAGTCGATCTACTTCCATTCTCTGACAGCTATTGCCAATCTCAGACTCAATCATTTTTCTAATCTTATCTTCCCGTCCTGATGGTCCATATGCATTGCAGAGTTTTTTTGCTAATTCCATAAAGACTCCTCCTTACGTGCTTTCTCAATACTGCCGGCCAATAATTTGATGCCGAGTTCTATGTCTTTCTTGGAAGCGATTGACAATGGTGAATGGATGTATCTTGCCGGGGTCTGGAGGGCAGCGGTGCGCACGCCTTTTCTGCTAATATGAATAGGACCGGCATCCGTACCGCCAATCATTGGTTTTTTCAACTGATAGGGGATGTTCTGTTCACGTGCGGTAGCCTGCAGGAGTGATACAAGCTGCTTATCGCATATGATCGAACGATCAGCCACCGTGATAACTGGACCTTTACCGATCTGGGGGTATTGAGGGATGTCCTTATCTGAAGGCCATTCACCTGAAGCAGTTGTATCAACGGCAAATGAAATATCAGGACGTACCCGAAAGGCAACTATCCCAGCACCCCGAAGCCCTGCTTCCTCTTGGACAGTAAAAGCACAATGCATCGGCAAGTCAGTGTGTTTGAGTAAGTGAATCAGTATATGGCATCCAATGCGATCATCAAATGCTTTGCCAAAAATAGTGTCGCCATCTTCGCGATATTTTGTATCAAAAGTGCCCAAATCACCGACTTTTATCAGTTTTTCAGCCTCGTCTTTTGAGGAAACACCAATATCTATAAAGAGATTTTTGACCTCGGGTAATTTTGTCTTTTCGTCTTCTTCCATTTGATGAATTGGTTTCGTGCCGATCACACCGTTGACAGACTTATCGCCTATTATTACTCTTTTGGCAAGGATTATTTGTGGTAAAACACCGATCGTAGAGAATTTCAGCAACCCTTTCTTTTCAATACCAACAATCATAAAACCCACTTCGTCCATATGCGCGGTAAGAAGTATTTTGGGGGAGTTCCCATCTCCTTTTCGAACGATTAAATTACCATAAGGATCTTCAATAATTTCATCGACATCTTGCTCTATTTTGTTCCTGATAAACTCCCTAACCTTGCGCTCACCACCGCTCACGCCGACTAATTCGCTCAATTCCTTAAGCATAGGCAAATTATATCTAATAACTACTTATTGTCAACACGATAGTCCCCTTGACATTTCGTCTCGGTGTGGTAATATAACTAAGGAGTTTATATGATATATCTTGCAATATTTTCTCTGCTTTTTAGTTATGTTTATGAGGACAACGATAGCCTTATTGTACAAAATGACAGCCTTATCATATGTGGCGATCATCAGTACAATATCAAGGTCCACATCTCTAATGCGGGCAAACTCAAAGTAACGCGATGGAGCGCAGCAGCTGACTCTTTTGGTAAATTGAACATCAATGCTCCTGTCATCATCATTGAGGATTCTTCATCAATAATGGGCTCTGAACTCGGTTATTTTGGCGCATATATGAATAGCCACTCTTGGGGATATGGCCCTGGCGGCGGCGGTGCTGGCGGGGTTAGCGGCGGTGCAGGCGGCGGCGGTGCTTATGGTGGCAATGGCGGCTTGGGTGGAGATATTTACGGTGGCGCGGGCGGTGTGGCTTATGGCGACCCCGCAGATACAATTATTGATATAGGTTCTGGTGGAGGTGCAGGTCGCTTGAGCGCGCTTGACGGTGCTGGCGGAGATGGCGGCGCTGAGATTTGCTTAAGGGCTCAGCATATGCTCTTGGATTCGTCATATATTTTAACAAATGGACAGCGAGGTCATGACGGCTCAGTAGAAGCAGGCGGCGGCGGTGCCGGTGGTGGTGTAATGCTTTGGGCAGACAGCATGGTCATAAGCTATGTGGCAATCACAGCCAATGGTGGTAATGGCGGCGACGGGGCATATGGCGGTGGCGGCGGCGCAGGCGGTGGTCGTATCAAGATATTCTATACTGATTCTCTCGATACTACTTATCTAAGTATGTCAGTCCAGAGCGGTAATCCAGGCACTGGTGCTTATGGTAATCCAGAACCCGGTTCTTCTGGCACTATATACATCGCCCCGATCGTCGGCATTGAGGAAATTGCAAGCGGCTTAGAGCCAAGGTTCTTTCTTCAATCTCATATCATAACGTATCAAACCATAGTGCATGTGGCTAAACCACCGGTCATTCTCCATCTTTATGATGCAACAGGCTGTCTTGTTAAGTCATTCCGACTTAGAAAAACCACTGAATGCCTCAAACTCAGGGATCTGGCACAGGGTGTTTACTTCTTGAAACTAGGGTTAAAGGACAATAGGGTTGAAAAAATAATCCTCTTGAAATAAAACAAGCAACCGTGGTATAGCAAACATACGCACATCTAATAATGCTAACGATCAAATGTGCAAAGTGTAAACGTAAGCTCTTTAAATATTTAAAAATCGGCAAGGGACGGCTACTCCATTGTTGGAAACAACGGATAAAGAACGATTTCACAACACATGATGGAGATAGAATAAAGTGTAAATGCGGACAAATAATCGGCATTGATCAGGGAAAGTGGATAAAGATGCGGCAAAAAGCATTCATCTATACTGGGAAAAAAGAAAACAAATAGCCCCCACATCCATATATTTTGCTTGCTTTTTCAGGAAAAGTAAATATAATAAATAGACTAATTAGACTGAGGAAGTAGTCAGGTTAAATAATCCCTATTTTAAATAAGTTTTAAGGTTTAATAACAAACCATATTAAGGAGGTTAAAAAAGATGGACGACAAAACTAAGGATAATCTAAAACAAAGGTTAGGCGACCAGGGTTTTGACAAACTAATGAAAATCGACAACCCTATTCTGCATGAATTCATTGCGAAATATATTGATCATTGCAACCCTGATAAGGTCTTCATTTGCACTGATGCGCCTGAAGACATCAAATATATCAGGGACGCAGCCATTAGAAATGGTGAAGAAACCCAGCTCGCAACTGATGGTCACACCATTCACTTTGATTCCTACTATGACCAGGCACGCGATAAAGCCCATACCCTAATCCTTATGCCTAAAGGTGCAAAACTTGACAAATCAATAAAGACCGGTGACCGCGATGAATGTCTCAAAGAAGTGCACGATATAATGAAAGATATTATGAAGGGCAAAGAGGTTTACGTACGTTTTTTCTGCCTCGGTCCGACCAAATCAGAGTTCTCGCAACCAGTTATCCAGCTAACTGATTCTGCTTATGTTGCACACAGTGAAGATATTTTATATCGCCAGGGTTTTGAAGAATTTATCCGGCAGGGGAAAAATGAGAAATTCTTTAAGATCGTCCATTCGGCTGGTGAGCTTGACGAACGTAATACGAGCAAAAACCTTGATAAAAGAAGAATATACATCGATTTAGAAGACAATATTGTATACAGTGCCAATACCCAATATGGCGGCAACACGATCGGACTCAAGAAACTGTCAATGCGTCTGGCGATTAATCGCGGTTCTAAAGAAGGTTGGCTCACCGAACATATGCTGGTCATGGGCGTGCATGGTCCTAATGACCGGATTACTTATATTACCGGTGCTTTTCCTTCGTTGTGTGGCAAGACATCCACGGCAATGCTTGATAATGAAACAGTAGTGGGTGACGACATCGCCTATCTCAGAAAGATAAACAATGAGGTCCGTGCCGTAAATGTCGAGGCCGGCGTATTTGGCATAATCATGGGGATAAACTCTAAGGACGACCCGGGCATATGGAAGGCACTCCATACGCCAACTGAAATAATCTTCTCAAACATACTGATGACCCCAGAAAAAAACGTTCACTGGATTGACAAGGATGGCGAAATACCACCAAAGGGTATTAACCATTCAGGTGAATGGGAAATTGGCAAGAAAGACAAAGACGGCAATGAAATTACGGTTTCGCACCGGAATGCACGTTTCACTATCGGCCTGGAGAATTTCAGTAACCTTGATCCAACACTCCATGATCCAAAGGGTGTTGTCATCGGCGGAATGGTATACGGTGGCAGGGACTCAGACACCTGCGTACCTATCGAAGAATCATTTGATTGGGCACACGGTATAATTACCAAGGGTGCTTCCCTGGAATCCGAAACTACGGCAGCTACCTTAGGCAAGGAAGGGGTGAGGAAATTCAATCTCATGTCTAACCTTGACTTTCTTTCTATCCCCATCGCAAATTATATCCAGGCGAATCTGGATTTTGCAAAGGACCTGGAAAAAGCGCCACTCATTTTCGGGGTTAATTACTTCTTAAAAGGCAAAGATGGAAACTTCTTGAATGCAAAAACCGACAAGAAAATCTGGTACAAGTGGGCTGAACTGCGGGCAAATGGTGATGTTGAAGCTATTGATACACCAACCGGTCGTATCCCCAAATATGAGGACCTCAAACGTTTATTCAAAGAAGTTCTCAATAAAGATTATAGTCTTGAGGATTATAATAAACAATTCATGGTCCGAGTCCCGGAAAGTCTCGCTAAGATAGAGCGGATAAAGAAGATCTATGAAACTGATGTTATGGATGCACCAAAGGTGCTGTTCCACACACTCGAAGCACAAAAGCAGAGGTTAATCGAAGCCCAAACAAAGCACGGCGACTACATAACGCCTGATAAACTGGCATAATTATACAAGATAACCGCAAATAGGGGTCATGCTATACCATGACCCCTATTTTTCAAGGTAATTGACACCGATAAATATTCCTTTATAATGTAAATTCAAATGAAAGTAGTTGCCCAATTTATTGGGCTATTTGAAATATATTGTCTGATAAATCAGACAACTACACTTAAACGCAGATTCACAATGATGATTATTGAAAGAATAATGGAGGACAGATGAAAGTCGGCTTTGTCCAGTTTAATCCGGTCTTTGGCGACAAAGACAAAAACCTTGCCACCGTAGAAAAGCTGTTAAGCGAGGTTGATGCTGATCTCATTGTCCTACCAGAACTTTTCAATACTGGATATACCTTCCTCAATAAAGCAGAGCTAACTGACCTCAGCGAACCGGCAAATGGTGAAACCTTCGATTTCATGCTTGCCTTAGCTAGAGAGAGCAATTGCGCTTTTGCCTATGGCTTTGCTGAAAAGGAAAATGATCTTCTCTATGATTCTGTGGTATTGGTATCTTCGGATGGACTCATTGCAGTTTATCGTAAAATCCATCTCTTTTTTGAAGAAAAGAAGTTCTTTCAACCTGGAGATACGGGTTTTCATGTATTTGAATACAAGAATGTCAAACTGGGCATGCTAATATGTTTTGACTGGATCTACCCTGAGGCAATGAGAACGCTTGCTGTAAAAGGGGCACAAATCATTCTCCATCCAGCAAATCTGGTGACACCTTATTGCCCCGACGCAATGATTACACGAGCCATTGAAAATCGCGTTTTTATTATAATGGCTGACCGTTGTGGCGAAGAAAAAAGGAATGGAAAAACGAATAAATTTATTGGCCAAAGTGAAGTAGTTTCACCACATGGAGAAATCTTGGTCAGGGCCAGGCAACAAGAGTGTATAAAGATTGTAGATATTGACCCTGGTTTAGCATTAGACAAAAAGTTCAACCAGTACAACGATCTTCTCATTGATCGAAGAGAAGACCTTTATTTCAAATAACCGTTTGAATCTATTGACTTTTCATTAGATCGTGTAGTTGCGACATTTATGCCTGTCCTGAATTCATTGAAGGGACGCATACGACAACACATTAGCAAGCTAATGAACTCCTATATTTTGCACGTAATAGGTAAGTTTTTCCTAAACTGTAGCGGTCGGATTTATCCGACATAATAAAAATATCCGAAAATTTGTGCGATGAATCGCACCGCTACAATAATTGCTAGGTTTTTTATATCATTTTTAGGAAAAACTAAACTATTACTATATATGTTGATTTTTATTATTCAAACTATTGATTCTTAAAAACCAGCGATAGACCCATTTGTACGAATACGAAATATCCCGATTTTTCATATTGATACATATAATGATCAATAAATCCCGCAGTCCTATTTATGGAACTATGATACGAAGCGGGATAAATCGAGGATCCCGTCTTGCGGGACGAATAACGAATACGATTCTGTCCGTTGACAACAGGTGTATTCTGTATATACTCCTAATCGTGAGAATGCTTCTCTGCGGAATAGGAAATAAGGACCGGGGAGATGATGGTTTTGGTTCGTATATTGTAGAAAATATCCAAGAATCCGACTGTTTAAGAAAGATTGACTGTACATTATTTCCGGAAAACTATCTCAACAAGATGGTGAGTGAAAACCCGGATCTAATAATCTTCCTTGATGCAGTTAAGAGACAAGGTTCACAAACCGTTCTCTTAAAGGATGAGGAGATATTGAAGAACAGCCCGATTTCAGTTTCGACCCATAATCTGCCGTTCAGCGCGATTTATCAATTTCTAAAGGCAAATACCCAGGCTGAAATTTGGTTTTTGGGTGTCAAACCGGGCTCTTTTGAAAAAATGAGTGCCGCGACCAAAACAGTAGCAAATAAAATAATCAATACCTTGAATTCGCTTGACAAACAAAAAAATTTAAATATACTAAAAACTTATGAAACTCTATTTACTACCCTCAGATAGTATAAAAAGTTTTATAAAAGAATTAGCCGAAGATGGTTCAGTTTTTTATCCTGTTTTTGAAGATGATAAGACACACCTGGTTAAATTCGCTGAGGATAAAGATTTTGAACCCGATTTCGAGAAGATTAGAACTGCTGAAAACATCAAACATTTTTTTTTCCCAAGTCGGGATGTCGTAGCGAAATTCCCCAAGGATTCAAGACCCAAAGCGGAAAAACAGTACCTTTTTGGTATTAAGAGCTGCGATCTAAGGGGCATTGATGTCTATGACCGGGTTTTCATAAAGAACGAGCCGGTTGATCCGATGTACCAGGAGCGCCGGGAAAAGACAATCATTATTTCTGCTGATTGTCCAGAACCAGCTGACTGTTGTTTTTGTAATCTCGTTGGTGTTAGCCCTTATGGTGAAGGTACTTGCGATATAAATGTGACAAAGATTTCTGCTGGTTTATTGTGTGAGGTTTTCACAAAACGCGGCGAGCAAATTCTGAGTAAACATCAAGATTTATTCAAAGAAGCCGGCAAAGACAACATAAAAGAGCGCGAGAAAATCAGAAAAGATGCACTTAAGCGGTTGGGAAAAATAAATGAGAAATCATTCAAAGAGGATATTGGGGAGCGTATTGAAAAAGCCGGCAAGAAAACTATGCAGGATGCTCAAAAAGACTGTGTTGAATGTTTTGCTTGTCTACATGCTTGCCCAACCTGCTATTGCTTTTTACTGAGTGATTATAAAAAGGGAAAGGATGTGGAGCGCGTAAGAACCTGGGATGCATGTTACTATGCTGCCTATGCTCGAGTCGGTGGTGGTGCGAATCCACGGAGTGATCTGAAGGATCGGTTCTGGAATCGTTTGTTGTGTAAATTTGACTACTTTAATGAATATGAAGGCTTTTTCGCGTGTTCTGGTTGTGGCAGATGTTATCGTGGATGTTCAGGCAAGATCGACATAAGGGAGATTCTATGGAAACTGTAAACCCCGTTAGAAACTCGAACAAGGTGTTAGATCAAAACCAAAAGACGGGGTTTTCTAACGAGGTAAATCCGTACTATTCAATCCCCATAAAGATAAAAAAGATAATACCGGAAACCTCTAATATCACCACATTCATACTTGAAGGTATGCCAATGAAATTTGAAGCCGGTCAGTTTGCTGAACTGACTGTACCAGGGGTTGGTGAGGCACCGTTTACACCATCATCTTCTCCCTATGCAAAGGATATGGAATTCACGATCATGCAAGTTGGTAGGGTTACGAGTGCTCTGTTTGAGCTGAAACAAGGGGATCTTGTTGGTGTCCGAGGTCCATTTGGAAAACCTTATCCATTAGATGATTTTAAAGGAAAAGAGATTTATATTGTCGGCGGTGGCGTAGGTTTTGCACCACTCCGTTCTCTGTTCTTGGCTCTGTTGCATAATATTAAGAAGTATAAGAAGATCTATATACGTTATGGTGCACGTACACCAGACGACATAGTCTATAGAAGATTAATCCCGGATTGGCAGAAAATCAATGGTGTTGACATCCATTTGACCGTTGATGTGGGTGATGAATCATGGCAGCACACAGTAGGGGTGGTGACGGTACTCCTCGATGAAATTCCGGTGAATGTAAAAAACTCGCCTACTATTGTATGTGGACCGCCAATTATGTTGAAGTTCGTAACCCAGCGTCTTGTTGAGGTGGGTTTTGAACACAAGAATATATATCTATCCATGGAGAGTAATATGTCTTGTGGTATTGGCAAATGCAATCACTGTCGAGTGGGAAAATTCTATGTATGTAAGGACGGACCAGTTCTTACCTGGGATGATGTGAAGGGTATTGAGGAGCCTTTTTTATGAAGAAGGTTGATCCTACATTTACCACTGTTAAAAAGACGGTATGTCCATTCTGTAGTTTCGGCTGTGAATTAGGTGTGGTCTTTGATGATTTTGGTATAAGAGGAGTTGAGTATATAAAAGATGGCAGTAGTGAAGGCAGATTATGCCCCAGAGGAAGTGCTGCCGCATTGTACCTGAATCACCCGCTGCGTCTATCCATGCCGATAAAAAACGGTAAGACTCTTGATTGGACAAAACTTGGCAAAGATTTGAAAAACGTATTTGACAAACCAAGGAAAGTTGCAGTTACATTTGACAGAAATCTGACGATTGAGGATTATCAATCGATAATCAGTTTCTGTAAGGCAACCGGCGTTGAGAATATTGCCTCCACTTATTTTGAACCCGAAGCCCTGCTACGTGAATTTTTTGGTAAACCATTCTCAGTTGACGAAATCAATAAAGCCAGGATGGTGTTGGTTGTGGGTGATCCATTTAATCAGACGCCAATGTTTTCAAAAACCCTCATTGAATGGAAATTAAGCAACCGCAAGAATCGGCTGGTGGTGGTTGATACGATGAAAACACCCACTGCTACATTCGCGAGTGATTTTCTCAAGTGTCGAGTTGATACCGAGCCGTTGTTGCTATTAGCACTTGCTCAGGAAAACATCGAAGGCCTCGATGTTCCAGGGGTCACTGGTGTTGCTGCTTCAACAATAGCTGATATTTCCAAAGGTTTGCACAAGGACAAAGATGCTTTGATCTTTGTGTGTCTTTCTTTTGCCCATACTTATGATTCGATGCTCTTGGTTGAGGGACTCAAACGCCTGAGTGCCTATACTGGCAAAAAGATTATTCCGTTCGTTGAATTCCCTGGTTTTGAAGGAAATCAACGTTTTGGTGCTATTATTGAGAAGATAAAGAAGAAGAAAATTAAATACCTGGTTAATTTCGGGGAGTTATTTCCTTTTTATTATCCGCAGCTCGGTAAAATCTTGAGGAGAGTCAGCATATTTGCCACCGCGCCAATCAAACATAAAGATCATACTGTACTGCCCGTCGCTTTGAACCTTGAGAAACAGGGGACGATTTTGACAAACCGTGGTGAGCAAGCATTGTCCGGTGATATTAATCCGGCGAGTGGTGCTCGGATGGTGAATGAGATCCTTGATTTGGTAAAACAAACTAAGATTGGAGATGGCGCAGTAGCACTACCAGAAGTGAAAGTTGATTTGGCGGAACGAGCAAAGAAAATTGTTGCACGTATAAAAACACCTAAGAAGAAAAAAAGCTTGAGGTTACTTGGTGAAAAGATTGCTTACAGTTTTCTCGGATTGTTTGGAGAAGAAAAACTGAAGATCAATCCCCTTGATGCTGAGGCATTAGGTATTAAACCAACTGATACCGTATCTCTAAAATCGAAACATGGAGAGGCAGATTTCAGAATCAGATTAACGACTGATGTTGACCCAGGGATTGCCGCTATTGCTGCAGAAACGCCCGAAGTAAAGGGACTATTCGAGTATGAGGTCGCTGATAGTATGGTCAATTTTGTACCAACTAGTGTGGAGATATGGCGAAAAGGATAGTATTAGACCTTGATTTATGTTGTGGTTGTCGATCCTGTGAGGCGGCTTGCAAAGCAGCCCACAAAGGTGAGGCACGCATTAGACACGGCGATATTGCCGGTGAGGCTTATTTACCACTTGCCTGCAAACATTGTAAAGATCCTTTGTGCATTGCGGCATGTCCGGTTGATGCGATAAAAAGGGATGATGAAACCGGGTTAGTGACCAGGTCATCGTTCATATGTATCGGGTGTCAGAGTTGTGCGTATGCCTGTCCGTTCGGTGTAATTGATGCACCTCTTGTCAGGCATGTTTCTCAAAAATGTGATCTATGTAATGATCGAGAAGATGGTCCTCGATGTGTCGCAGCGTGTTCATCCGGAGCATTGAAGTTCTTGGGTGATGAGGAGATCAAAAAGCACCAGATCGGTATGAGGATGGTTTCCAAAGATGCATTCTTCAGGAGAAAGGCATGGACATAGTGAGAATTCTCTTTTCCTATATTATTTTTCCTGGTTTTATTTTCAGCGCCATTGTCGGTCTTTTTCTAACCTGGATAGATCGCAAAGTCACCGCACGAATTCACTGGCGAGTAGGACCACCCTGGTTTCAACCCTATGCAGATTTCCTGAAGCTACTATTAAAAGAGACGATAATCCCCGAGGGTAGCTCGAAAACGTTATTTCTTTTGGGTCCACTCCTTGGTATTATTAGCATGTCGATTTTAGCGGTGATGCTTTTTTCAATGAATTTCAATCCAACAAGTTCATTTGTTGGTGACGTAATCGTTATTGTCTATCTTCTTGCCCTGCCTCCAATCGGTATTATTATTGGTGGTTCGTCTTCTAGAAATACCCTGGCTAGTGTCGGTGCCTCAAGAGAAATGACTCAGTATTTTGCCTATGAGTTACCATTTTTAATTTCGTTAGTGATTATCATACTAAAAGCAGGTGGAAGTATCAAATTCGGCGAGATCGTTCTTGCCCAGCAAGCGCAAGGTCCATTCTTATATTCAATTTCAGGCGTAATTGCTGCGGTAGTCATCCTTTTATGCATTCAAGCAAAATTGAGTTTTGTGCCATTTGACAGTCCTGAGGCAGAACAAGAAATAATGTGTGGGCCATACATCGAATATTCGGGTGTGGCGCTGGCAATATTCAAACTTGCACGGGCAATGATGCTTTTTCTGTTGCCGCTTTTCCTGATTTCTCTGTTATGGGGTGGTTTTGCCGATTGGTGGGCGATCCCAAAATTTCTGTTGATAATCGTGCTTATTGTTCTTATAAAAAATACCAATCCAAGACTGCGTATTGATCAGGCACTGAAGTCCTTCTGGATAGGACTTGGTATGCTATCAATAATCGGCTTGGTCCTGGCATTTTATGGTCTATAAAGGAGAAGAATATGGCGAATCCTAAGCTTTGGGGATTGAAAAAATCACCGTGGGTCTTCCATGTTGCGGCGGCTTCATGTAATAATTGTGATATTGAAATATTGGACCTGATCACACCACATTGGGATATTGAGCGTTTTGGTATTGTGCTTGTTGGGTCACCAAGACACGCGGATGCGTTACTGGTAACCGGTGTTTTGAATCGGAAGAGTTTGCCCCGTGTTTTGAGAGTCTATGAACAAACACCAAAACCGTGTCTTGTTATCGGTATAGGAACTTGTACCTGTCATACGCATATGTTTGAGCGTTCTTATAATGTAGTTGGCCCGTATAATAAGTACCTTCCAGTTGATGTTTATATACCGGGTTGTCCACCAAAACCTGAGGCGATGATTATGGGTGTGGTTAAGGCATTAAAGAGGTTATGATGAAGAAAGAGTATTCAAAAAAGATATTGGATGAAATTAGTGCAAAATTTCCAGGTGTTGCAATAAAGATTTACGCGCCGCGTCGGATTTATATAAAAATTTCCAAGGGAAAGGTTTTTGATTTTGCAAAGTTCTTGCATAATGACAAAGGGTTTCGATTTTCTATCGCGACCGGGATCGATACACGTGATGGTATCGAGATTATTTATCATTTTTCTCATGACGAAGCAGGAACGTATTACAATATAAAGACACTGATATCTAAGGATGATTTGAAAATAAAGAGTTTAGCTACTTTTTTGCCAGCCGCAAACTGGATTGAGCGGGAAATACATGAGTTGTTAGGTGTGGATTTTATCGGGCATCCTAATCTCGTACCTTTGTTAACTGCGGAAACCTGGCCGGCTGACTTATGCCCTCTGCGCCGCGACTATCAAGATGAACATAAGGATTTGAAAGTAGAGAAAAAAGCCTGGGAGGAATTTTGAGAAGAGTAGTTCCAATTGGTCCGTATCATCCATTACAAGAAGAGCCTGAATTCTTCAAATTGATTGTCGAAGGTGAAAAAGTCGTTGATTTAGAGATCAATATCGGTTACAACCATCGTGGTCACGAATTTATTTCTCAGACATTAACATGGGATCAGGTGCCATTTTTGGTTGAGAGGATCTGCGGTATTTGCTCTGATTCCCATCCCTATGCCTATGTATTGGCAGTTGAGGACTGTGCTCACATAACTCCACCGCCGCGCGCTCAATATATCAGAACGATTATCGGCGAGTTAGAGCGGATCCATTCACATTATCTATGGCTTGGTTTGGCCGGGCACTTTATTGGATATAATACAGTATGGATGTGGGTGTGGCGTTATCGTGAACCTTTATTAGATTTGTTTGAATTGATTATGGGTAATCGTAACCACTATGCAATAAATAAGATTGGTGGGGCGCGCAGAGATATATTACCAGAGGACTACCCGGAGATTGAGAAATATCTCAATTTGCTTGAAAAAAAGAATGCCATGTTCACAAATGCGATATTGGATGATCCTGTAATCAGAGCGCGGCTTGAAAATGTTGGTGTATTGACAAAAGAAGAAGCCATTGCTTATGCGGTAACGGGTCCTACTGCGCGCGGCTCGGGCTATGCTTGTGATGTACGAAAGGATGACCCATATGATGCGTATGATAAGGTGGATTGGAATGCGATAGTGTTTGAAGAGGGTGATGTTTTAGCAAAGGCAAAGGTCAGGTTACTTGAATGTGATGAATCTATCAAGATTGTCAGGCAGTGTTTGAAAAATATGCCCGATGGTCCAATAGAAACAAGGGTAGATGACATTCCAACTGGCGAGGGTATTGGTCGGCATGAGGCGCCGCGCGGTGAGGTGTTCCATTATGTCCGCTCTGATGGGTCAAATATGCCGGTGAGGCACAAGATAAGGGCACCAAGTTATATGAATATTGCTTCTAATGTAGTCGCAGTAAAGGGTTATTCTATTGCTGATGCTGCATTAGTATTGGCGGCAGTAGATCCGTGCTATTGTTGTACAGACAGAACTTTCGTGTATGAAAAGGGGAAAAAGAAATATTCTGGGCAGGATCTATTAAGGCTCTCTTTGGAAAAAACCGAAAAGATTAAAAGGAGATATGGGAAATGAAGGCAATACAAATTCTAAATCCGAAGCACGAAATACTAAACAAATTCAAAATTCTAAATTCCAATGTTTTAAACTTTGTTTGGAATTTGGGCCATTGGAAATTAGATATTGTTTCGAATTTAGATATTAAAATTTCGGATTTATCCGAGCGATAGCGAGGTTATCTCATGATAGGACTTGACTTTTTCTTGGATCGATTTGGTGTCTTGCTCAGTGTTTTATTTGTCTTTATCGGTTTAATGTCCTTTATCTATTCACTTGTAACAATAAAACAAAAAGGGCACAGATTAGAATATTATCTTATGCTTCTTCTAATCGTTGGTTCAGGGGTAGGCGTGGCACTTTCTTATAATCTTTTACTCATTTTTATCTTCTGGGAGATTTCAACCTTTGCTATATGGCGAACCGTAGGTTTTTACAGAAAAGAGAAAGATATCTATGCAGCAAACATTACCTTTTTCATAAACTTTGCCGCTGCCGCTGTTATGCTTATAGGTTTGGTCATACTCTATCTTGATAACGGTACCTTCAATTTCTTTGAGATAAAAATCTATAATGATCTTGCTTCAGTGTTAATTCTGATTGGCATTCTTGCCAAGTCGGTTACTATTCCCCTTCATATCTGGCTTGTACCTGCGTATAAATCAGTACCTTCGGCAATCGGCGGATGTCTTGCCGGTATAGCTGAAAACATAGGCGTCATTCTGTTCTTTAGACTTTTTACAATGGGTAACTATTTTGCTCCAGAATTCTTTAATGTTATAGCCTGGTTGGCTATCGCGACAAGTATCATTGCCGGCGGTGCAGCACTTCTGTCTAATGATCTAAGGGAGCTACTTGCCTTCTCTACGATCAGCCAGGTTGGTTTTATCTTACTCGGCTTTGCAGTGGGTGGTACGTATGGTATGATGGGCGGCGTGCTTTATATCCTTGCCCATGCTCTTGCAAAATCAGGTTTGTTCTATGGTGTTGGTCTTATTGAAGATGTAACCGGGAAAAGTGATTTGAACGCTATCCATGGTATGCTCAAAATATCACCTGTGCTTGGCGTTTCAATGGCATTGCTGGCTGGCTCTCTTGTTGGTTTTTTCCCAATGATTGGATTCTTTGCTAAGTTAGGTGTAATCATTGGTGCGGTTGAAAGCGCTGGGTATTTCGGTATTGGGGCAATTATTGCAGCCGTTTTCACAATTGTTTATGTTGTTAGATTCTATAATAAATTATTCTTTGGTGAAAAGACAGGAAAGATTAAGGGCATAAGTTATACTGGATTAACTGTGGTTTTTGTTTTCGCGTTGGTTTCATTGCTGTTGGGTATTTTTATTTACTTCCCGGTTAATTATTTGACAGGTAACGGAGGGTTTTGAATATGAGTGTCAATATTCTGGGTTTTGAAATTGAGATTTATTATCTTGTTGTTCTGTTGCCTTTGATAGGTGGTTTATTTGGTTATCTTGTTAATCGACTTCGTACTGAATTTAATTTCCTTGGTTTTGTTCTCACTCTGTTCTTTGCGATAAAACTTTTTGTTATCTCAAGAGGCGAGGTCATTTCTCAAATCACGGCTACGATATTCGGCTTTGAATCGAAAATATACATAGACAGCCTTGCCGGATTCATTCTTCTTTTCAATGCAATATTTGCATTTTTGGTATGGGTATATTCTCTAAAGGCGATGTCAAAAAAACCGAGAGAAAGGGCGTATTATCTGTATGTAGCGCTTACTCTTGCCGCGGCAAATGGTGTGGTTCTCAGTGGCAATCTGATATTTTTGCTGATTTTCTGGAACGTACTTGTTTTCTCACTATATGGTATCCTTTTGGTTGGTAAAAAGGATAGTTCGTTTGCCGCGCGAAAGGCAGTAACGATTATTGGCGTGTCTGATTTCGCTATGATGCTTGGTATCGTGATATTATTTGTCAAAACGGGGACTGCAAGCTTCCCATTTGACCCAAAGATTCTGCCGAACAATCCGTGGTTGATGTTTTCATACATTTTGATATTTATCGGTGCAATTGCCAAGGCTGGGGCTATGCCATTGCATACCTGGATACCTGAATCGGCTAAGGTGGTGCCGGCATCAACAATGGCTTTTATTCCAGCCAGTCTTGATAAACTTTTGGGTATTTATTTATTGGTAAGGGTGTCTTATTTCATCTTTGATATTTCCGGATCAATGCCGTTGAGGATTATATTAATGACGATTGGTGCGATAACCATAATTGCGGCAGTTATGATGGCGATGGTTCAGAAAGAGGCGATGAGACTTCTTTCGTTTCACGCTGTTTCCCAGGTTGGATACATGGTTTTGGGAATTGGCACTGGAATCCCGATTGCTATTGCCGGTGGACTATTCCACATGATTAATCACGCGATATATAAATCCTGTTTATTTTTATCAGCCGGATCAGTGGAACATCGAACAAAGACTACCCAGCTCGATAATCTCGGTGGTCTCGGAACAAAAATGCCGGTAACTATGTTTACTTTTATTGTGGCAGCCTTTGCGATATCTGGGGTGCCTCCTTTTAATGGTTTTTATTCAAAGTGGATGGTTTATCAGGGTGTGGTTGAACTGTCCCGGGAAACAAATCTATGGCCAATATTTTTGATTGCCGCAATGTTTGGTAGCGTCTTAACCCTTGCTTCTTTCTTGAAAATGATCCATTCATTGTTCTTGGGACAAAGACCTAAAGCGCTCAATAAAGTAGGGGAGGCGCGTTTTGAAATGGTCGTACCATCGCTTATTCTGGCATTAGCCTGTATTGTTTTCGGAGTATTTGCTAAGGCGATTCCGTTAAAGCACTTTATTATACCAGCGCTGCCGTTTAAAATCGGCGAGATAGGTTTCTGGACACCAGGTCTTGCCACGGTTTTGATTATTGTGGGAGTTATCATTGGTTTGATTATTTTCTTATTGGGTACCGCGACGAAGCCGAGAAGAAGCAAAATTTTTGTTGGTGGTGAACTATTGGAGGAAGAATCAGCGAGAATGACTGGCCCTAATTTTTATTCTTCGGTTAATACACTCGGTATGCTAAAGAAAACCTATGATTTTGGTGAGGGTGGTGCTTTTGATTTCTATAACTATTTACTCGGAATAACACGCGGGTTGGCTGTGTTGTTTAGGGATGTTATCAATTCGTTAATTGTTGCCGCTTACAAATACATTGGCAAGCTTACCACCGGGTTGAGCCGTTTGACGTCAGCCTTACACACTGGTGAGCTATACAACTATGTCGGTTGGATATTCTTGGGTGGAATTATCATCTTAATATTATTGGTGCTGTAAACATGGGAAAACAAGGGGGTCTAAATGATTGAACTCTATCTGTTTCTTGTTTTTACGATAATTGCAGCAATAGTCGCAACTGAAATAAAAGACCTCTTGGCTGCAGTTATTTCGCTGGGCGCAGTCGGTTTTTCAGTAGCTATCATATTTGTTTTAATACAAGCTCCAGATTTAGCGATTGTCCAAATCGTTATTGAAGTTCTCACCATAGTTATTTTCGTGGCGGTAATTTTACGGACCACTCATATTGATGAAACAATTGGCAAGAAATTGTCGGGCACCCACATTTTTTCTATTGTTTTGTATGCAGTTTTTGCACTTCTGTTCTTGATCGTTATATTCAGGTCATTCCAGGAAATGCCGGATTTTGGGAATCCAATAATGAGAGTTGCGAGTGAATATATCAGGCTCGGGCTTCCTCAGACTGGTGGTGCGAATATTGTTGCTGATGTTATTCTTGATTTCCGTGCACTTGATACGCTGGGTGAGGCAACAGTTTTGTTTACTGCAGTCATAGGAGTAGTGGCATTAATGCGAAAGTCAGGGAGGAAGAAGTGAGACCCCTCACCCTTCCCTCTCCCCATAGGGGAGAGGATTAAGGTGAGGTGAAGGAGGTTATGATGTCTACTCGACAAGGCATGAGTTTGATTGTCAAAACAGTAACCAATATAATAGTCGGATTTATATTTATCTATGGCGTATACATTATTCTGCATGGACACTTAACCCCGGGTGGTGGTTTTGCCGGTGGAGTTATTATTGCCGGTGCTTTTATTCTAAGATTTCTTGCATTTGGCAGTGGAGCTAAGTCGGAAAAGAAATCTTTGAACACAGCATCTATGTTTGAAAGTGCTGGTGGGATTCTCTTTATTGGGATTGCGATATTAGGTCTTTTGCTGGCTGGAACATTTTTCTTGAACTTTTTGCCAAAAGGTACTCCATTTTATCTGTTAAGCGCAGGCATTATCCCATTATGTAATATTGCCATTAGCATTAAGGTTGGTGCGGGGTTATTTTCCATTTTTCTTGCTTTGGCAGCGATGAAGTATGTGATGGAGGACTGATGAAATTACAAAATCCAAATATCAAATGTCAAATGAATGACAAATGTCCAATTAATGAAATGGAAATTTTTGGGTTTTGGTATTTGAAATTCAATTGGCATTTGGCTTTTGACATTTGTCATTACCGAGGTTTTCTCGGTTTGCTATCAAGTATTGCAGGGAGAACAAAATGATTGTTTTTGTAAGTTGTATCATCCTGTTTTTGATCGGTCTTTATGCCGTTGTTACAAAACGTAATCTAATCAAGATTGCGATTGGTTTTGCGCTTATTGAATACGCAATAAATCTTTTTTTCGCTCTTGTTGGATTCAAACGAGGTGCTCTGGCTCCGATCATAACCCGGCTCGATACACCACATAATTTTGTTGATCCGATCCCCCAGGCTTTGGTTCTTACCGCAATTGTGATTGCACTTGGAACAACAG
Source organism: Candidatus Stahliibacteriota bacterium (assembly GCA_030609135.1). GTDB lineage: Bacteria > Hydrothermota > Tepidihabitantia > SM23-42 > SM23-42 > JAUVZL01. The sequence continues at coordinate 21,956 of JAUWCU010000025.1, forward strand.
CACTTATGCTTACTATAATTCTGCGCATATACAGTCATTACAAGACATTTGATATTGCGGAAATAAAGAAGCTGAGAGGATAAGGAGGTGCCTGTGTCGTTCATCCCCATGTTTTTTGTAATACCATTGGTCAGTGCTTTTCTCATTCCAATACTCGGAAAAATCTACAAACCGTTGGTGTGGATAGTATCCACAGTCGCTTCTTTTGCGTTATTCGTACTCGCTTTGTATGGCATTACAGTTACTCAAGAGATCCCCATGATTGTTTACAAGATGGGTAATTGGCCGCCGCCGCTTGGTATTGTGATGGCATTTGATTCTTTTTCAGCGCTTATGGTGCTTGTTATTTCGATTATTGTATTTACCGGTAGTCTATTTTCCTTACGTTATATGTCGCGTTATACAGGACAGTGGAAGTTCTACACGTTATTTATGTTGATCACTGCAGGGATGATGGGGGTTTCCATTACCGGTGACTTGTTTAATATGTTTGTCTTTCTGGAAATTGCAGCGATTTCTTCATATGCACTTGTTGCTTTTGGCGTTGGTGCTGAAGAATTAGAGGCGTCGTTTAAGTATATGATCATGGGCGAGATTGGTGGATTGACATTTCTTCTGGCAATAGCCCTTATTTATGCAAAGACATCGACCCTTAATCTTGCTGATATTTCCAATTCCTTACAGGTGATGGGGCATACTACATTTTTCTGGATGGTTTTGGGAATGATGCTTTTTGCCTTTTTTATTAAGGCTGCTTTGGTTCCTTTCCATTCGTGGTTACCAGATGCTCATCCTGCTGCACCGGCGCCTATATCAAGCCTCTTGTCCGGTACTTTTATTAAAGTTCTTGGTATTTATACCACGGCGCGACTGGTTTTTAATATCTTTGGATTAACACGCGCAAATGACCCGCTATTTTTTAATATTTTGATCGGTTTTGGATTATTATCCATTAGTTTTGCTGGATTGACCGCGCTCAGTCAGAAGGATTATAAGAGATTATTAGGTTTCTCCAGTGTTTCACAAATAGGCTATATCATGTTAGGTTTTGGGATTGGGAATTACGAGGGTGTTGCCGGTGCTATTTTCTTTATCTTAGCACACGCACTGGCAAAGGGATTGTTGTTTTTGACGTCTGGTGCAGTGGTTCATGCTGCAGGTACCAGGGATTTAGACAAGCTTTCAGGTCTTGGTGAGCGGATGCCCACTACTGCCTGGAGTTTTCGTTTTGGCAGTCTTTCTTTGATTGGCATACCTCCGCTGGTTGGTTTCTTTGCAAAATTTTATATTATACTTGGTACGATAAAAGCAGGGTTTATATGGGTCGCACTGATCGCAATCCTCCTCAGTGTTCTGACTTTAGGCTACCTTTTAAAAATAGAAAATAGTGTCTTCATGAAAAAAGGTAAAACCGATGCAAAAAAGGCACCATTCACAATGAGAATAGCAATGGTTTTTCTTGTGGTTTTGATTGTGATATTTGGTATTGGTTTTCAAACAATCATAAATTTCGTTGTTGGCCCAGCTGCCCATGCCTTATTAAGAGGTCTCGAATATTCTCATTTGGTTTTTGGTAGTTTTATAATGAATTTCTGAGGAGGTATAAATGCGCTACATAATCTATTTCATAATCGCTTTCTGTTTGTGGCTTCTATTGACGCTGAATGTTAATCTGGATCATGTGATTGTTGGCGTGATTGTTGCTCTACTCGGAACAGTTGTATTTGGAGGATACTTCACTAAGAAACCAATGAAATTTCTACAATTACACCGGCTTTTCTGGATTATTATCTATATACCGGTATTCATCTGGTACATGTTCAAGGCTAACATTGATGTTGCATATCGGGTATTGCATCCAGAAAGACCAATAAAACCTGGTATCGTAAAAATCAAGACTTCTTTGAAAAGCGATATCGCAAAGGTCTTTTTGGCAAATTCCATAACCCTGACACCTGGTACAATGACCTGTGAGATTGAAGGCGAATATCTTTACATACACTGGATCTGGGTTCAGTCTACAGAAATTGAAAAGGCATCAAAGATAATCGCCAGTCCTTTTGAGAAATATCTAAGGAGGATATTCGAATGAGCATCCTGATAATAATTCTTGCAATCGGCGCTTTTTTATGTCTTTATAGAATATATCAAGGTCCTTCAATTGCTGACCGTGCAGTTGGCGTAGACATAATGGGCATACTTTTTGTTGGGATAACTGCACTCAGTGCCTTATTCTATGATCTTTCTTATTTGATGGATTTGTCCATCACCCTTACTTTATTCAGTTTTATTGGCACCTTGGCATTAGCCAAATATCTCGAGAAAAGGAGTCTTGATGATTAGCCCGATTGGTTGGATCATAATCTGGATTGGTGTGGTTTTTGATATTCTTGGTGCAATTGGATTGGTTCGTTTCCCTGACGTATATAACCGCTTACAAGCTTCGACAAAATGTGTCACATTAGGAACATTTGGTATTATGGTTGGTATTTTTCTATTAAAAGGCTTTACGCCAATGGGGATAAAAGCATTGATCTGTGGGGTTTTTTTACTGTTCACCAGTCCGGTTGCGGCCCACGCGCTAATGAAAGGATCACTGCATTTTGGAACGAAAATGTGGAAAGGAACAGTCGTCGACGAATATGGTAAGGACAAGCTGGGTGGTGAACAGATAGACAAGAAAGAAGGATAATGATGCAGGAAACGCAGTATCGCTACACTCGCAGTATGGTCCCGACAAAGAAGTCGGGACTCGCAGAAAACGCAAGGGATAGAGACGTAGGGCAAGGCTTTCTTGACCCGTTACGTATTGTAATGGGTAGCCTTGCAAAGATTTCTTTTTTCAATTCGGGAGGTTTAAATAATGAGGAAGCCTAAACTCAGAGAACTTGGTGAGGCGATAAGAGCGATATTCCTTGGTCCCTATACCTCAAAATTCCCGTTTAAGCCGTCGGTTCCAGCACCACGCTTCCGTGGAAAAATTGAATTCGATTTGGATAAATGTGTTCTTTGCGGCGCATGTGTTGAGGTGTGTCCGGCTAATGCCCGTGCTCAGGAAGACGACTTGATAAAGCGAGTGCGTCGAGAAATACATTACCAGGAAAGATGCATCTACTGCGGTCAGTGTGTTGCTTACTGCACTACAAAGCAAGGCATCAGTCACACGCTTGAGTATGATTTATCCCAGATAAAGAATGAAGGATATGATAATGTAATTGAAAAAGAATTGATACTTTGCGAAAAATGTGGTGAGGTAATAACCACACGGGCGCATCTTTTATGGATTGCAAAAAGGGTTGGAGAATTAGCTTATGCCAATCCCAATTTATTCTTGGTATTGTCCCAGGAATATGGTGAAGAGGCAATGCCGAAAATTACTGATGTAGCACCATATCGTAGCGAACATTTACGTTTCCTCTGCCCAGCATGTCGAAGGACCGTATATCTTAAGGAAATTTGGGGATACTGATCCGCCGGAGGCGGATAAGAACCAAGAACCAAGAACCAAAGTCTCCTGCAGCGCGGGATCCTCGATTTTCCTATACAACAAAAAACAATATGATAAATCCCGCAGTCCTATTTATGGAATTATAATGCGAAGCGGGATAAATCGGGACAAATATCAAATAAACGGTAATAGGTAAGTTTTTCCTAAATTGTAGCGGTCGGATTTATCCGACATAATAAAAATATCCGAAAATTTGTGCGATGAATCGCACCGCTACAATAATTGCTACGTTTTTTATATCATTTTTAGGAAAAACTAAACTAT
>JAUWCU010000019.1 GCA_030609135.1 Candidatus Stahliibacteriota bacterium
TGGAATGCAGGTTTTGACCTTGCACCAGTTACGTATAAAGTATTAGAGATGACTGATAGTACAGTATCAGTTTTTAATGACTTGTGCGAGGATTCGAGCCAGTGGAATTTCCAGGGGTTTAGTATAGATTCGACCAATGTATATTCAGGCAGTGCTTGTTTTTTCTCAGGTAATGTTAGCAATCTCCAGAACTCCATTGAAACGAAAGAACAAATTTTATTGAGTGACCCGGGCGTTCTCGATATATATCTTTACTATAACACTGAGGATATGACCGACTCTTTGATAATTGAATTTGGAACATTCAGAGATGTTCATTATGGCTGGTCAAATGGTTGGCAAAGACGCAGGGTTGTTTTGCCGCCGGGAAATGACCGACTGATGATTTCCTATTACACAAACGGTTCGATAAACCGGGGTGGGTGTTATATTGATAATATCGAAATCAAGGATTTAATAAATGGTCAGTATATACGAGAGTATCTTTCAGATACCTCGTTATACGTTTTTGGTAAAATAAGGGGTGATTATGGATTTGCTGTTCTTGCTGAGGACAAATACGGCAATACGAGTAATCTGAGTGATTTTACCGATGTCTTGATAGAGCGTTATGCTGCACCGTTTTCCATCCCCAGTCCGTTTCAGACTGGGTGCGACATTGTGCTTGATTACCCGGATTCTTTACAGCCGACAGTCAGGATTTTTTCCCTTTCTGGTCGCGCCATAAAAACTTTTCCTCATGAAAGTATCGAAAATAAACAAATCCATTGGGACGGTAAGGACGGACAAAATAGAGATATTGGTTCGGGACTATATTTTGTGTTCGTGAAAGCAGGTTCATTCAAGATGCTCGGTAAAATTGCAAGGCAGAGATGAAAAAGACCGCGTATGCGATTATTGTTAATGGTGGAGCAGGAGGTTTGAATTTTCCCGAACGGAGAAGAAATGGATTAGTAAAGGCAGTGTCCATTGGCTATTCCATATTGAAACAGGGCGGCTCGAGCCTTGATGCGGTTGAGCGAACAAGTATGATCCTTGAGGATACAACAGTATTTAATGCTGGTACTGGTTCTTATCTGAATTTAGTGGGCGAGGTTGAGATGGATGCCTCTATTATGACAGACAAAATGGCGTTTGGCGCAGTTGCGGCAATGAAAAACGTGCGATATCCAATAAGCGTGGCGCGATTAGTAATGGAAAGAACTGACCATTTATTGCTTTGTGGTAAAGGTGCTACTAAATTTGCCCGGATAATGGGCATAAAACCGTACAACCCAGAGACAAAAGAAAAGAGACGGCTCTGGCAGCGAAAGAAAAATAATATAAAACACTCGTATTTCCCCAAGCTTAAGCAAATAGCCGATTCCTACGGCACTATTGGTGTAGTTGCTATAGATCAAAATGGGTTGATATCAGTAGCAAACTCAACCGGTGGTATATCCCTGAACATGCCTGGTCGGATTGGTGATACACCGGTCATTGGGGGAGGTATCTACGCAGACAAACACGGTGGTGTTACGGCAACCGGACATGGCGAGGAGATAATGCGACACTTGTTGTCATTTAGGGCGGTTTGCTTTATGTCCAATCATCGAGCCCGTATCGCTGGCAAAATGGCGATTGACTATGCAACAAAATACGGCTGTCGATGTGGTCTTGTCGGGCTTGATAAGAAAGGTGGAATTCTGTGTGCCAACAACACAAGGGCTATGTCCTGGTGCTATATCAAAAACGGAAGGATGAGCGTATTCAAATATTAAAAGAAGATGGCAGGAGCCCCGCCCTTTTCTACGAAAGAGCGGGATGCTGAATTTTGTTACAAAATACAAGATTTTGACAAAATTCGCAAAGGCAGCAGATAATAATAATAGAGAAGTTCAAATATCGAACGTTAAAGGTCAATTATTCCGTTCCATGGGAACGAGAATCCACGTAATTGAAACGGGAAAAGCTTAATATCTAATGTCAGATTTTGAATTTTGTTATTTGAACTTTGGCATTGATTTGGTATTTGGATTTTAGGATTTGTCATTAAATCTGTAGTTCCATAAGCCCTCTTTGCGCCTTGTATGAACCGTCTTGTAGATGATAGACCCCCGTCTTTCATCAAAATAAAATCGTACCCTTGACAAATAATACGATGTTATTATAATATGTTAGGGTTAAAAGAAGGTATGAACACCTCGGGGGTTTTGTCCTCGGAGGAGTTTGTATCTTTTATATCTGTGCTTATTTATATAAAAAATAGGATCTGGGAAAAATGGATGTAGAATGAACACATGATGTGAGGATTAAGAACATATTCACTCTTTAACCTTTAGAGGAGGGATATGAAAAAGGAAACGAACAAGGAGGAATTGGTATATGGGAATTCCGGTCGTGGATAGTTATATTTCTCTCTATCATAAAACAAATTGCTTCTATTTGTTGCATCATTATAAACAAGTAAATTGAGGAGGAGATATGTATAATATTGATTTTTATAGTAATCAAAAAGATTCATTACTGAGTATTATTATTCTTTTTTTGTTAGTCATTAATCTATCGATTCTTCAAGCCGACTACACCTGCCCAAAACCCTACAATTCTCAATTTGAGGCCCGTAATCCGAATCTATATCGTTATGTAGCTCCGGGACAATTTATCAGCGTTCAAATTTTCGTGACGAAAAGACCCTGTCCGTGCAACAATCCAGGTGATATATGGTCTTTGGGAGGCTATCTTGATAAAGATTTGGGTAGTGAAAAATGGCCCCAAACCCTTTGGCCAAGCGGGACCGACTGTTTTAGTGAGTTTTTTTTAATTCCGGTGCCGTTTGATATTGATGAATATGGTGATAACAGAGCACAGTATTATAACCAAAAGGCTGGAGGTGTGCTCATTTATCAAATCGTCCCCTACCCTGAACCGGATCCGTGCAAGACCGATGCCATGGATCCGGTAAACACATTCACCGGAGCATTTCGTTTCACGGATCAGGATTACAGCAATTCTGATATCCAGTTTAGCCGTTCGTATAATGCATCCATGCTTGTGGGTTGCTACAACGCCGATACCTTGACGCGCTGGAAAAACCCATTGGGTATTGGGTGGCAGCATCATTACAATATACATATTGAGGAACTCGAACAGATAAGCGATACCGGATGCATTGTCTGGGAAGGCAAGACCATGAACGTCTATGAACGAATTTCCGCGGGTGTTTATCATCCGATGCGGCAGAATCATGCGAACCTTAAAAAAACAGGCAACACGTGGTACCTGTACAAGGATGACGGTTCGATATACTATTTTGGTAGTTCCAACAAGGTTGATTCGATCGTGGATCGGAACGGTCGCAAAACGAGCTTCAGTTATTCTGGCAATTATCTATCCCAGGTTACGGGCAAAGACGGGCATGTCTTGAGTTTTGGCTATAATGCCGATTTCTTCCTGACCAGCGTTTCGATCACGGAAAACGGTAATACGAAACAGTTTGAATACCGCTACCATCCTATTACCTATATTGTGGGAGATGAGGAGGATGCTGATACGTTTGACCTTATAGGAGCAATGCAGCTGGTACAGGTATTACAGCACTACCCAACCGGCAGTGCTGACTCACTGCTTTCTTTATATAAGTACTATTACAGTGGGAATGATCTCAGAATGGTCGCAAAGATATTTCCTCAAGATGGCTATACATCGTCGGATACCCTATGGTTGGGCAATTACAAAAAAGGTGATCGGTTGTATGTGTGGTATGACTTTTTGGGACAGGCGATTTATGAAGAAGTGATTGATGAAGATGGCGATACTCTGATAGCAAACGACAAAACAGTATATAAGGCATACACCGGGTATTACCGGAATTCACTATACCAACCAGGCAATGATTCCGCCCTCACGTATGTGTATACTGGTGCAGCTGGAGCAGACTCTGCTCACTCGCCGTATGATACCACATTTGTACCTCAGGCACCAGCTTCTGATTATTACATTGAGAAGCGGGATTATCACAATGACCGGGTTGGCAGGCAGATATTTATTGAAACAAGAGACGGTGCGACCTCTGTTAACAAATATTGCAAAGATCTAGATTTCAATGATACTCTTTTTGTATCTCCTGATAACGATACAACAAGATACACTTACCAATCATACACCTTAAACAGCGAAACGCGTTACACCCGGCTGCCGACAAAGATTGTGTATCCTACTGACGATTCAGCACTCTATTACTACCATGCGCCTGACAACAATGCACCAGCGTTTTTCCTCCTCGATTCTACAATAGATGAACTCAGCAGAAAAACCGAGTATTTTTATAACGACAACTATAATCTTGACTCGCTCAGATATGTCTCACGCTATGTGGCTGGCGTGGGTACAACAACAGTGACAACTGATTATACTTATAACAGCAGAGGAAATCTTACACAGGTAAAAGACCCACTTGATAACTCAACTTATTTTTCCTATACGCCAAATGATACCGGGTCTTATCTTACAAAAACAAGGATTGATATGTCACCCTCTGGTTCAGGCAATGAGGATATCATTACAAAATACAAATACAATACGGATATCGGTAAAACAGATACTCTTGTTTATTTTAGAGATTATCCAGGCGATTCAAGTATTATCCACTATACCTATGATGTGATGAACCGGTCCAAAGAGATCTTTTATCCAGATAACACAAAGGATGTCTTTACCTATGACAAACGGGGTAACCTGTTGAAAAAAGAAACCTACGAAAGCTCAACACAGCATTTTCTCATCAAGTATGAATACGATGCGCGGGACCGTCTGACAAAAGTAAAAGAATATGCAGCTCTCGAGGAGAGCGACGCATATGACAGCACAGTGTATAAATACAATCTCAACGATGACCTTATCGGCTTTGTGAATGCGAATGACACGGCAGGTATTTCAACTGAGATCAAATATACTTACGACGCTGGTAGATTAATTGAGGTTGAATATGCGGATACGACGCGCGATAGTCTCGGCTACTATCAGAATGGTAATCTCAAGTTTAAAGAAGACCGCAGGGGCAAGGTTATGTCCTGTGTCTATGATGACCGTGATAGACTAACAAAGAAGCGGTATTTTAATAGTTTTGCTGCATATCAGGGGTTTCCTGACAGTGTTCCAGCAGAGACCCTTAAATTCTCTTATGATGACGTGGGAAACATGGTTTCCATGCTTGACAAAAACGGTACAATGAGCTACAGTTATGATGAGATGAATGGACTCGATACCTTGAATTGCTATCAGAATATGCTCGTCATCTATGAATATGACAAAGCAGGCAATAAGAAAAAATTGAAAGTTGTCAAGGCCTCGGACACAACCACGGTCTATCTTGAACAGACCTATCCATCATATGATGAAGCAAACAGGCTAAAAAGAACTGCGGTGGGTACAGATACCTTTGCATTCACTTACTGGGATACCGGTCCGATCAAGAAAATTGATTATCCAAACGGTGTAGAAAAACAGTATAAGCTTACATCAAGAAACTTTATAGATGCGATGGCAGATTCTTTGGGCAATAATCAATTGTTCAAATTTGATTACAAATACAATGAAGTAGCGGATCGAGATACTCTGATTTTCTATTTATCAAAGCCTGGTTTTATGCGCCCGATATCAGGAACCATTGCATATAGTTATGATGATCTGCGGAGGATTACGCAGGCACAATACCCGCAAAGCATATACAACAAGACCAACAAGTATATATATGACAAGGTGGGCAATAGGCTCAAGAAGATAGCAGATACTGACACAACCGACTATTTATACAACAAGAGAAATAATCAGCTCCAAACAGAGGAATCTGATTCATACTATTATGATGATAATGGAAACATGCTAAAGCACACATATGGTGGTGGTTCAGACACATTATTCTATGATTTTGAGAACCGAATGGTCGAGTTTGTCAAAAGCTCGACCACTTTTCCGCCAACTTATGACACCCTATGGTTTACATACTGCGGCATGGGTAAGCGGATAAAAAAGATTGAGAAGCCGCATGGTCAGAATCCAGATACCACAAGTTATGCCTATGACGGTATGTATGCGGTGTGTGAGTTTGGCGGGCACCTTGATTTGCAAGCCAAATATGTGTATGCTAATGGGATGCTGTTGGCACGATACGATGAAAGTCCTGCAGATAGCCATTATTACCACCACGATGGGCTTGGATCAGTAATAGGCATGACAAATGGAAATGGTTCAGTGGAGCAATCGTATTTTTATGATGACTTTGGCAATTCCCTGGGTAGCTGGGGTTTAGTGGGCAATCATTACCTCTATACTGAGCAGGAATATGATGGTGCTATTTCTGGACTTTACAATCTAAGGGCGAGATATTATGATTCTGGTGTGGGGAGGTTTATTAGTGAGGATCCGATATATCCAGGAATGGCAAAATTCCCCTTAGGGATTAATCCTTACATATACGTGGTAAACAACCCAATAAATGCAATTGATCCCAGCGGACAAATGCCCAAGTGGAAATGCGAGACAACTATTCGCCAGCCCATTTTTGAGAGAGAACCAAGACAATGGTTAACACACCATGGACAATGGCGTTTTAGTAAACCTATTGGGATCGTGGTTACACCAATAAACGAAATGATGCTAAGGGGTGGCGTAACATGTTATTTCGAAAGAGAAAATATAAGTGAAGTCAAGGGTCGTGTTTGGAAGATAGTTCCATACATAACTGTATGCGTCGATGAGTGTGGCGAACTGCCTCCTTATACTGTGCATGGCGAAGAAAAAACATATGTTGGGCGTTATACTGATGTAAACAAATGGACTGGCTACTGTAATTTTACAATTTCAGGTGAACACTATGGTAAATTGGCCAGAGAGCTGTGTATAGACAACTTATGGCGGTGTGATAGATAGTAACATGAATAACATGAAAAAAAACACAAAAACACTAACTCTGAGAATGTTGGTCATTTTATTCTTCTTAATAGCTATCACAATAGCGTACATAACTGTGAAGGCGGTAAAATCTCCTTCATCTCAATCTTATCAACCTACCACTTCCTATTACTCGAAAAACTATCGCCTGAAATGTTTATCGTCTAAAGGCTCTACAATCTACTGCGACACGACAAAAATTTTGGAAGTATGGGCAAAAGATAGTTATTATTTTGTTGAAAGACAGTACATTCCAGATAAATCCCTTCATCCACTTATGATAGTACGTAAAGGCACAGATAGTCTATATATGTTCTTTGCTAACTGCGATACAGTCTACGCTATCCCTGATACCACCATCGTAGGGCTAATACCATCTGTCCCGTACAATGTGTCAAGACAGATCCTTGAAGATTCATCTGCAAAGCTACCATCTACATTCACTATTGAAAATATGGAATTGTGTTACTACAAAAAAGAAAAAGGAAAGACCATCTTGAGCTATGAGACATTTATATGGGTCAATCCAACTGCCCACTTAGCAGCTTATAGAACTGTTACTATAGATAGTGTAAGCAGAAGAGAACTCTGGTCATGGCAAGTGTGGAATGTAGATATTCCCGACTCTGTCTTTGTACTACCAAATGGAATGCTAATCATTGTTAAAAATAAAGATTTTTATGACAGTCTTGTACCTTTTTCAGACGTCAAAGTGATTAGAAAAAAACAAACGGCAATTCCTTCCGTACATATGTTGTGGATTCATATTAAGATGCATCTAAGGAACCTTTTTGATCAATTAAGACGTAATTTCACCAAATCTGAGGTAGGTCAAATAGAAGAATGGAACAAAGCGAGAAACCGAATGGTCAGAATCCAGACACCACGAAGTACTGCTATGACGGCATGTATGCGGTCTGTGAGTTTGGCGGCCATTTAGACCTTAAAGCCAAGTATGTATATGCTAATGGGATGTTGTTAGCAAGATATGACGCCTCACCTGCTGACACCCATTATTATCATCACGATGGGCTTGGCAGTGTAATAGGCATGACAAATGAAAATGGCAATGTGGAACAATCGTACTTCTATGATGACTTTGGCAACTCATTGGGGTCATGGGGTAATGTGAATAATCACTACCTCTATACAGGGCAGGAATATGAGGGCACAATTTCTGGGCTGTACAATCTGAGGGCACGGTATTATGATTCTGGTGTGGGGAGGTTTGTGAGTGAGGATCCGGTATTAGGTGCACAACATAGTTGTTACATGTCACGCTGCTTCACTTCCCTAACCTACTTACAACAGGTTCGCCTTTTTGAACCAATGGAATCAAATGCTTATCTCTACTGCGGTAATAACCCGACAAACAATAGAGATATAACGGGTTTACAAGCTGATTGGTATGCAGCGTGTGGAGAAGTAGCGGGATGTATATTAGAAGAGTGTAAGAAAAATATACCCCCAGACTATCCGTGTAGGTCAGAAGAAAAAGAAAAATGTGTTGATGAATCCTATGATTGGTTTCTTGATTGCATTAGGTACAAAACAACACCTTTACCGCCCTTACCTTATTATGCTTATTTGTGTCTAGGATTACTGTATGAATTATTCCCCTATGAATAAGAACGTTATATTATTACTAATTCATCTGATTCTTTTAACCTTTACTGGTTGCGAGCAAAAGAGCTCTGTATTTTTTCGTTATTCACCTAATCAAATCCTACTGACGATAGAATCAGTATCTCCCAATGGAGAGTATGCCTTCATTAATATTTGTGATTTTTCTGATACCTTAAGTAAAATGAGAAGAGATTACTTAATACTTCCTGTGAAGACGCAGATAATCTTAGATATAAAAGAATATAATTGCTGGCAATCATTGGATACGACGATCTTCTTTGAAGCCCGAAATTTTACTTGGTCTAAGGGCTCTAAGGAAATGCTCTTCAGCTGTGCACTTCGCCAACCGAAAGATACCTTTGAACTTTTTCCAATATATTCATACGATCTACAATCCAGAATTAGTACCAACCTCAAGAAACCCTGGTTAAATACTCCACATTTCTGTATTCCTCTTTTTTCCCATAAAAAGAATGAAATCATGTTTTGGGCACCCGGGGTTATTGTTGATACTATACTACTTTCGCTTACTTCCTTTGGCAGAGTATTTAGATGGGATACTTTACAAAAATCAATCATTGAGATCATTAAAAGCGAAGATATAGCCTCAGCTGATTGGATAGGTCTGTATGATACAACCGACCTTTTTATCCAAGCTAATGACATTTTATGGTGCTTTTCTCTATCTACTGATGATATAGAAAATGTATTACCTGATGTCCAAATTGTGAGTAAAATCAGAACATTTCAGAATACAATCATATTTCGTGGGAGAAGTCAAGGAAGCGATAAAATTTACGTTTATGACTTAGAGAAGAAATCGCCCGAAACTATTTTGGATTATTCCAAAGGAGCAGCTTTAAGTGCCGTTATTAATAATAGAAATAAACTTGCAGTTGAGAGTATAAAAGATGATCACCATTGGATTTTTATCGTATCAAAGGAAGGTGTTGTTTTGGATTCTCTAAAAGGAAATTCACCATTTTGGCTTGCAGGAACTGACAGTTTAATTTACTCTGAAGGAAAAAAGATCGGTTTAGCGTATTGGCAAAACAAACAACTTAAAAGAGAAATAATCTTGGAAATAGTTAAATAAAGAAATTAAGAGTTATCATATTATTTCGATTATCGAATCGTTGAATTAAGGTAGTGGATATAGATACTAATGACAGTCTACGTTTTACATATTGTGGATTGGGCAAAAGAATAAGAAAGATCCACGGTCCTTCTGATACCACGAAGTACTGCTACGACGGCATGTATGCGGTGTGTGAGTTTGGCGGACACCTTAATTTGCAAGCCAAATATGTGTATGCTAATGGTATGCTGTTAGCAAGACATGACGTCTCACCTGCAGACACGCATTATTATCATCACGATGGGCTTGGATCAATAATAGGCATGACCAATGAAAATGGCAATGTTGTGCAGAGTTATTTCTATGATGACTTTGGCATTGATTTGGCATTTGTCATTAAATCTGTAGTTCTATAAACCCTCTTTGCGCCTTGTATTAGCCTTTTTATAGGTTTCTAAAATAGATAGATTGACAATGCACTCCAGATAGTTATAATTACCCATGGCGAAAATCGATAAGGTACTATGCCCTTTTTGTATTTTTACGTCGAAATACATAGATATGACGATTACTGATGAAGGGTTTTACATTTGTCCAAGCTGCAACGCCACATTTTCCTATGAAGAACTCATGCAGCTCTACAGTTTTACTCAATTCACTTTTGAATCAAAGGATAGCAAGTTCAATCCAAGCATTTAGTGCCGTTTCAAATAGTTCGTGTTTTAGTTTTGCTCGAACATCAGAAGACTGTAGTGGCAGACCTTGGTCTGCATTGTTAGCCGAGCAAACTCGACCACTACGGAATTGGAAAATCGAACATTAATAATTTGAAACGGTACTATCGTTACACCAAACTAATAATTTATTTTTCGAAGATCTCAATAACTTCTTTGACTGACGGCTTACGGTTATGCTTGTAAAAGAAAATCTCCCGGTAGTGTTCATAATTCTGTATGTAGAAATCGTTATTTACTAAATCAATGGATAGTATGCCATGGCTTGAAACATAACTGCCAATAAGAAATTCTATTATTAGAATAGCAACTATAATGATAAAAGTGAGTGGTGCGCGCAAGAATTTGAGAGATAATTTCATCTTTGGGCGAGTCTTTTTTGGTGTTGGTTTTGCATATGACATTTCAATCTGACCAGTGGACAGTAGTCGATATAGATATGAATAACTACGAAATTTTCCTAACCCTGATATCTCAATGAGGTCATCGATACTGCGATGACCGTTCAGCAGTGACAGGACGCGCCCTTCTTCTTGCGACGGTTTTAATTTAAGTTCGGGTCGTTCAACTTTTTTGAAGACGATATCACCTGAAGCTATAGACTTGCTTATTTTTGCCCATTCGTCGGACCGACGGGCTGCTTCAAGTATTAAAACCTCGGTATTCAGCCGGATTTTTATCATACTTTTGGGATAGATGATAGAGTGTTGCTCGAATTTGAATGCACCGTCGTTCCAGATGAAGATTTCGTCAATAACTTCTTGGATCTTGAATCTTATTAGATTTTCGACTTGAGCCATTGTTACGTATTTATCTTCCAGAATAATGTTCATAATCGGTCTTCTTGTTTCATGGTGAATTTCATTGACAAGCTCGTACACGTTTTTTCCGATAATCCCGGATCTAACAAGATATTTCTCCATCCTTTCAGCCTTATCTCCTTTTTCGTAGAAAGCTCCAGTTACCTGTCCATTGGAAAAACCCATATCTACTATTTCATTTCGGCGCCTAATCCTTAACACACCAGTAAGATTCTCCTGGGTAATCAATTGCATGACACTCGATAGATTAAGGCTTTTTAGATCACCTTCAATCGGCATGGTGCTCCTTAATAATGGAAAATGATAATATATAGCATATGATAGCAATAATTGCGGCGAAAGCGAAGACAGTTGAACCTAAAGGAAGCGTTATCCAACCCGTAGGTTTCACAAAGATATGCGGCAAGAATAGAGGAATATAGCCAAGCAGTACCAGACACACCAAAATCATACCGGTGAGATGTTTTCTAATGTATATTAATCCTGCACCCGGGAGGACTATATTGAGCGCATAGAGTATGATTTTTTTGGTTCTCTTTCGATTTCTACCTATTGATCTTCGTAAATCTTGTTCAATCTCAGCCTTTTTTGTGGATTTAAATCTTGTGAAACAATTTTGACAAATGGTTTCTCCATCGATTTCTTTCAAACAATCTTTACATATAGGTCGGCTGCAGCTTGTGCAGTAGAATGGAGGAGGGAATCTAAAAGGGAGGAAGCTTATGATCAGGATAATAATCAGAGGGATTATATGGGAGGTTTTAACAAAGCCGTTGATTTCCAATTCTTCAGCGAGTATGTATTTATAGAAATCATTATTATTCGGTTTGATATCAACCGGGTTCTTATAGGAACTTGAAAAACCTCTTTGACGGGCTTCTTCCATGTATTTTGACGATTCCAAGTACTCAATATTTTTTAGCTTTAGCAAGCCCATATTAAAGTATGGTTCACCGCGGTTCTTGGTTGACATCGCCAAATTGTACAACGATTCAGCAAGAGCAGTTTTATCATAGAGGGAATAGATGTTAGCCAAATTATTAATGACCGTAACATCGCGCGCGCCGCTATAAAAACGGTCTTCATACATCGACAAAGCTTGTTCTAATTTCCCTTGCTGTTTGAGTCCATATGCTAAGAATTCCTTGTCAAGACCATTGATCTCCTGTACATTGATTGCGGTATCATAAGTGACGAGTTCAAATATTTGATAGCTGTGGTTGTTTTCTTTAAGGAAGATTATGAAATTGTTAACAGGCAGGGAAAGCACAAATATCAGCAGTAAAGAAACGAGGTTCAATCTTAACCAGTTCTTCTCTCGTTTGGTCATAACGAACATCAACAAAAACGTATAGCATATGTAAATAAGATAAAGGTTACGTAGCACGATGATTGGCATTAGGAGTATTAGAACTTTGAAAATATCTATGAATGGAACATGTTTTCTTGGCCAAATCTGATGGCCCAAGGCAGGCAAATAATAGACGGTTTTTACTAGGACATAGACGCTTCCCCAAAGAAATGCAATGGCAAAGACCCAGATTAGTAAGTTGGTTATGGCAAAAAGCTGATTTCTAAAGTCGGAAAACACCGGGAGAAAAAAAGCTGTTTTTATATGCCTGAAATCACGGCGCGTAACGGCTAAGGACATAAAAGACAATAAGTTCTCAGCTGCAGCTGAGTCGAAGTGGGTAGCAAGATGCAGTTTGTTGACTTTTGTCTCGTAGTCTGATGTTTCTTTCGCTTCCCATCTAAGAACTGCTGAAAGATAGAAATTTCTTCGCATGTGGTTTTTCTTAAGGAGCGAGTCAGCCTGGGTATCACCAGAATTACTGCGCCAGAACCAGAGCACAACCGGATCATCGGCAAAGTCTGATATTGTATAGTCTCCCCGCGTAAGACCGACAAAAACCGAATCACTTGCTGGAGAATCGATGAAATATTGATAATTAACACTGAATTGAGAGACAAAAAATAACAGAACAATCATCATAAGTGACTATATTATAAGGTAAATTTGTTTTCTGTCAATACCAGAATTTATGAAGACCAAAACCAGACTTTAAAGGATAACGCTTCATATTACATGAGGAATGTTGACTTTGTTAGATTATTGGATATAATATCTTGCTGAAGATAGATAGAAACTAAGCTCTGTTTATTTACAAAAGGTCAAGTGCCAAGTAATTCTTGAAGTTAAATTCAGAAAGGAGGCTTTAATGCCTGAAGTCAAGATTCTGGAAGAAGTCTGCAAAGGATGTGGACTCTGCTGTGATAATGTATGCCCTGAAAATATCTTGATATTAACACCTGACCGGATCAATTCAAATGGCTATCATCCTGCAATGGTGACGGATATGAAAAAATGTACTGGTTGTGGGTATTGCTTCAAAATATGTCCAGAACCAGCAATTGAGATATATAAATAAGGGGGCGATATGGCAGAAAAAAAATTGATGTATGGCAATCATGCTATGGTTGAAGGCGTTATTGCTGCAGGTTGCCGGTTCTTTGCTGGTTACCCGATTACCCCGCAGAATGAGATCCCTGAGCTCATGTCCATTAGGATGAATGAAATAGGTGGTGTGTTTGTTCAAACCGAGAGTGAGATTTCTGCGATAAACATGTTGTTTGGCGCAGCAGCTGCAGGTAAAAGAGCAATGACATCATCATCTTCGCCAGGTATTAGTCTGATGCAAGAAGGGATATCATATATTGCAGGTGCTGATATACCAGTACTGGTTGTAAACGTAGTTCGGGGCGGTCCCGGACTCGGCAATATTGCGCCGTCGCAATCTGATTATTACCAGGCGACCCGAGGCGGTGGGCACGGTGATTACTTTACCATAACTCTGGCACCCAATTCAGCTCAGGATCTCTATGAGTTTCCTCGTCTCGCTTTTGAATTAGCTGAGAAGTATCGCAATCCGGCATTAATTCTTGCCGATGGACTCTTGGGTCAGATGATGGAACCAGTTGAATTCTCGTCTAAACCGATTGATCCCAAGAGCCTGCCAGAAAAAGAATGGGCTTTGTGCGGCTGTAAGGGAAGAGAGAGGAGAGTGGTTCGTTCTTATGATCTGAAGGCAGGTAAGCTTGAAGTATTGAACTTACGCAGGGCTGAGAAATATGCCAAAATAATAAATAAGGAACAACGGTTTAAAACCGAGTATTGTGATGATGCCGATTTAGTGATTGTTGCTTATGGTACTTGCTCGCGAGTCTCCGATGCTGCAGTGAAAATGGCAAGAGATAAAGGCTTCAAGGTTGGTCTCTTAAGGCTAATCACACTTTGGCCATTCCCTATGGATGTTCTTGGTGACATGGCAAAAAAAGTTGATAATTTCTTAGTTGTTGAAATGAGCAATGGACAGATGATAGATGACGTGAAACTTGCTACTGAATGCCGTTCAAGAATCTATTTTCATGGACGACCAGGCGGTGGTGTACCTACACCCCCAGAAATATATAAGAGGATTGAAGAGGTGTTAGGAGGTGCACGATGAAGATGATTTTTGGGAGACCCCTCGGATTGACTGAAACACTTCAGAGATATTGCCCTGGTTGTGGACACGGTATTGTTCATCGCATTATCGGTGAACTGCTTGTGAAACTCGACATAAGAGAAAGAACTATTGGTATTGCTCCGGTTGGTTGTTCAGTCTTTGCCGATGAATATTTTAACTGCGATATGATTCAACCCCCTCATGGACGAGGACCAGCAATTGCAACTGGTTTGAAACGTACCAGACCAGAATGCATTGTTTTCAGTTATCAGGGCGATGGTGACCTTGCGGCGATGGGTACGGCAGAAATCATCCATGCAGCTGCACGCAGTGAGAACATTACTGTAATATTCATTAATAATGCGATATTCGGTATGACCGGCGGTCAGATGGCACCGACAACCCTCCCCGGTATGAAATCTACGACATCGGTCAAAGGACGTGATATAGGAAAACAAGGTTTTCCTATAAAAGTCTGTGAAATGCTCGCAAGCCTTGATGGACCTTATTATTTGGAACGGTGTGCCGTAGATACGCCAAGGAACGTAATTCGAACCGAGAAAGCCTTGAAAACTGCATTTGCGAATCAGATTAGTAATAAAGGATTCTCTATGGTTGAAATACTATCGATGTGTCCTACTGGTTGGGGACAGACACCGGTTCAGGCAAAGAAATGGCTTGGTGAGGTAATGGCTGAATATTATCCGCTTGGGGTATTCCGGGATTTATCAAAGGAGGAAAAATGACAAAAGAGATTATTATTTCTGGCTTTGGTGGGCAGGGTATTGTTTCTTCTGGTATTATTCTTGCTTATGCCGGGTTGATCGAAGACAAACATGTTACATTTTTCCCCTCCTACGGCGCAGAAATGCGGGGTGGAACTGCGAACTGTTCAGTTGTTGTTTCAGGTGAGCCGGTCGCATCTCCCATTGTGGCAAATCCTGATATTGTAGTTATCATGAACGAACCTTCTTTGACGCGATTTGAACCAACAATAAAACCCGGCGGTATGCTTCTTTATAATAAAACACTTATTAAATCTCAACCGCAGAGAAAGGATATTGCCGTCGTTTCTATTGAAGCCAATGTGATTGCTGAAGAATTGGGACAAGCACGGATAGCAAACATGGTAATGCTTGGTGTCATGATCAAAAAAACTAAGTTACTGAATTTAGAGACCTTGAAAAAGGCACAACGCAAGCGGTTTGTAAAAGCGAATGATGAACAATTAGCTTTAAATGATAAAGCATTAGAAAAAGGATATGGACTATTGTAACGTCTAAACCGCAGGATCGTTGCACTTGCAGGAAACGCAGTATCATCCGTCTTGCAGGCGGATTCGGGGAAAATTATTTTAAAATCTTTCGTCTCCTGCGAGCCGAAGGCGATACTGCGAACAAAGTGATACTGCGCTTACTGCATTGTAGTTGTTATGTTCGATAACATCCTGCCGCTTATAAAGAAACCAATACGTTATACAGGCGAGGAATACAATATTATAATAAAGAAAGATCCAGTTGTCCGGGTTGGTATTGTATTTCCAGAAGTGTACGAAATTGGTATGTCTAATTTGGGTATACGAATCCTTTACCACATTCTAAACCAGAAGGATGGCATACAATGTGAGCGAGTATTTGCTCCGTGGCCTGATTTTGGCGAAAAACTTAGTGCGTGTGATATCCCGCTTTATGGTTTGGAGACCAAGCAGCCAATACATAGTTTTGACATGCTCGGTTTTTCATTGCAAAGCGAATTATGTTACACAACCGTGCTTTATTTGCTGGAACTCGCCAAAATTCCTTTCTTAAGTTCAGTCCGGGATAAAACCCATCCGATCCTCATTGCTGGTGGTCCTGCAGTCTTGAATCCGACACCGCTTTCTTCAGTTTTTGATCTTTTTGTAATTGGTGATGGCGAAGAAGCTATCTGTCAGATTTCCAGGATTTTAAAAGATACCGCCAAGGAAAAGAAAAATACTCGGCTTGAAGAGATATCAAAACTCGATGGCGTATGGGTTCCTCAAATACACAAATACGAAAAAACCATCAAGAAATTGTCAGTGCATCAACTTGATGAGAAAACACTACCTTCACCTCCAATCTTGCCGATTTGCGGAATCATCCATGACCGGCTCGCCATTGAAGTAATGAGAGGGTGTACATGGGGCTGCCGTTTTTGCCAAGCCGGTTACGTCAATCGCCCACTGAGAATTCGACCAGAACAGGAAATTTTAAAAGCAGTTGAGAAAGGCATAAGAGCAACTGGTTGGGAGGAAATTTCGTTGCTTTCGTTTTCTATCCTTGATTATCCCGATTTGCTAAATATGATAAGACGGCTGAATGCAATATTGAAAAAGAAAATGATAAATATTTCACTTCCTGCCATGCGTGGTGAATTATTCAGCGAAGACTTGGGTTTGCTCCTCAAGGAAATAAAGAAAACTGGTTTGACGTTTGCTCCAGAGACCGCGAGTGAGAACCTAAGGCGCAAATTAAACAAACCATTTTCAAATGATAGACTCATTACATCAATTAATTCAGCCCACAAGTTAGGCTGGAACCAGGTGAAATTATACTTCATGATTGGGTTACCTTTTGAAGGCAGTGCAGACATTAGGGAAATGGATAAATTGGTAAGTCAAATACTGAAGGCATACCCCAGGGGCGGAATAAAGTTGTCAGTTAATCCTTTTGTGCCGAAACCGCATACGCCATTTCAGGCTGTAGCGATGGCACCGTTGAGCGAGCTACATGAGAAGATTAAAATTATAAAGCAGATGAAGAGACGCCGCGTGGAGATAAAATATCAAGCTCCTGAGGTTTCTTTTATTGAAGCGGTTATGTCAAAAGCCGATGCGAGAATTTTCCCGGTTATCGAAGCTGTATACAGGCACGGCGGGAAGTTTGAAGAATGGCGTGAAGGCTTTGATTTTGCGCGCTGGCAGCAGGCATTCGATGAAGTGGGGATTGACCCAAATGAGTATTTGGAGCCAAAAGAGGAATATCCATGGGATTTCCTCGACATTGGTGTTAAAAAGGAGTTCTTAAAAGAAGAATTTACGCGCGCCAAGAAGGCGGTAACAACTGAGAACTGTTTTTATGATAGCTGCTCAAACTGTGGGGCTTGTGATGGTAAGATAGTGAAGCATTCAGTGAGCACCGAGAAGTATGTGCATTATGGTCGGTACCCAAAAAGAAAGCCGCAATCCACGCTTTTCAGAGTGAAATACTCAGTTGGCGAACCATTCAGGTATGCCTCACATTTGGATATTACAAGGACAATATATCGCGCGCTGCGCAGATCAGATTTACCAATTCAATTCACTCAAGGTTTCTCACCGATCCCCAAGGTTTCCTTTTGTCCACCAAAGAGCGTTGGACAAATCGTAAAAGGGGACTTTTTTGATTTCTCTTTTGTTTCAGAATACTTCGGTAATATATCTATGGAGCTGAACACACGTTTTCCTTCGGGGATACGAATTCTTGAAGTCCGAGCTATGGCGTCACATACTTCTTCACTTTCGAGTTCGATAAACTTGATATACTACGAAGTCATGATACCTAAGGATGTAATCAAAAAGCCTTTGGATTTTCCTGAGGATAATCCAGTTTATGTTCAGACAAAGTCTGGTATGAAAAAGATACAGGACGCTTTAGAATCAATAAACTATAACGGGAATATATTAACATGTGGTTTATATTTTGGGGGCGGGAAGATAAATATTTATGATTTGCTTGGTGGTCTTACAGGTCTTCCTGCGGAGGAAAACAAGCTTTTTAAAGTTACCAGGACCACAATGTTTATAAAGAAAGAAGGGATACTATATTCTCCAATGGAGGTAAAGTGAAGAGGAAAGATATAGTTATTAGCGTTTCAAGCGTCGAAACAAGAATTGCTTTACTCAGTGACGGATCACTTCTTGAATATTATCTTCAACGACCTGAAAATTTCAGTCTGGTGGGTAATATCTACAAAGCAAGGGTCCTTAATATGATCTCTGGGTTAAAAGCGGCATTCGTTGATATCGGTATTGATAAGAATGGATTTCTACCTTTGAACGAAATCCCTTTCGAGGAGTTTTCCGAAGTCTTCGAAAGGGATGTTGAACTCAAACATGAATATCGACCCGAAGAGATAAAACTGAGGAAGAATCAAGAGATCGTTATTCAAATTACAAAAGACGCCTATGGTGTAAAAGGACCCCGTGTAACATCGTACATTTCCATTCCGGGGAGGTATGTTGTTCTTTTGGTAAACGCCAAGAACGTTGGTGTATCGCGCAAGATTCGTTACCGCCGCGAGCGAGAAAACCTCTTTAAGATAGGCAAACAAATGAAACCGTCGGGTATGGGGTTAATAATCAGAACTGCCGCAGCACGCGCCCGGGCTGATGAAATCAAGAAAGAAGTTGAGATTCTGAAGAAAAACTGGCATAGACAGTTGACTCAAGCAAAGGGTGCCGCGCCAGTATTGGTTTATCATGAGCCTAATACCGTAATTAAGATCGTGCGCGACTTATTTAACAGTGATATTCGGAATCTGTATATTGACAGTGAAACTGAATTCCAGAGGATACTTAGTTACCTGGGTGTCGTCTCGCCGAAAATGAGATCACGCGTCAAATTCTACAATGATCCCCGACCGATCTTTCAAAAATTTAACGTTGAGGAACAGTTGAAAGAACTTCAAAACCGCAAAATCTGGTTGCGGAGCGGCGGTTATATCGTCATCGATCAAACTGAAGCGCTTATTGCGATTGACGTAAATACTGGAAAATCGTCAAAGGAAAAACAGGCGGAGAGATTGGCTCTTTTCACAAACCTTGAAGCGCTGAAAGAAATTGCCCGGCAGCTGCGATTAAGAGATATCGGTGGTTTAGTCATTGTTGATTTGATTGATTTAGAAAAGAGGGATAATATCAACAGAATGGTGAGGGAATTCAAAGTAATGATCCGGGAGGATCGGGCGCGCTATCGGATTGGTGGAATAAGTGAATTCGGCTTATTTGAATTTACCCGCGAGCGCTCACGGGCCAGTGTTACACACTCTTTGAGCGAATCATGCCCGGTCTGTAAAGGAAAGGGAAGAATTGTTTCCCGGGAAAGTACAGTGGGTTATATAGAACGATGGTTTCTCAACAACGGAAGGACTATTGAAGGTAAGATGGTCGAGTTGCGAACCTCACCAAGGCTTGCCGATTTCTTGAGTCTCAATCATTTAGATACACTCGCCAAGTTATCCAAGGAACATAACCTGATTCTGCGCGTAAAAGGCGATTATTCTGTAGCTGATGGTGATTTCAAAGTAGTGGTGGTATGAAACGAAAAGCATCTTCAGGTCGCAAGGCAAAAAAACAATTGGCAGAATTGATCGAACTTTCTCGGTTGTGCCGCGGTGATATTATTAAAATGACAACAATTGCAGGTTCAGGACATCCGGCCGGCTCGATGTCGTCGATTGATCTCTATCTGGCATTGTTTGCCTTTGCGAAAATATCACCTTTGAATTATGACGACCCCAGACGGGATAGAATCATCGTAAGCCATGGTCATACCTCTCCTGCCCTGTACGCTTGCCTTGCGCGCCTTGGCTTTGTGGATTTGGAGAGCGTGCTACTTGGCTTCAGGAGAATAACCAGTCCTTTTGAAGGTCATGTTGAAAGAAACATCCCGGGTGCTGAATGGTCAAGTGGCAATCTTGGACAGGGGTTGTCTGCAGGATGTGGTTTTGCTTTGGCTTCCAGGTTGACCAAAGCAAATTTTGACACCTATGTTGTAATGAGCGATGCGGAACAGGCGAAAGGCCAGGTCGGTGAGGCGCGTCGTTTTGCAAGGAAGTATAATTTGAATAACCTTACCGTGATTATTGATTACAACCATTTTCAGATATCAGGACGGACCGAAAAAATTATGCCGGTTAACATTAAAGAAAATTACCTGGCTGACAATTGGCAGACACTCGAGGTGGACGGACATAATTTATCAGTGCTCCGCAGGGCGCTCCGGCGAGCAAGACGGGATACGGCAAACCCGTATGTGATTATTGCTCAAACAACGATGGGGCATGGTGTATCATTTATGGAAAATACTAAGTTGTATCACGGCAGAGTAGCTTCTCGGGAGGAGAGCAAGAAGGCACTTAAGGAATTAGGTGTTGAAGACGATATTGATGATTTAATAGCGCGTAAGGCAAACAAGAAAAGCGCAGGTTTTGCCCGCAAACAAAGATATTTATCTGGCGTGAAGATAGGCACTCCTCATATCTACCATGATAAAATGCATCCCAGAGAAGCATTTGGTAACGCGCTGACAGATATTACGGGTTTGAACCCTAATGTAGCCATGGCTGTATTTGACTGCGATCTTGCGGATTCGGTGCGGGTTAGTGATTTTGCCAAGATTAGACCGGATGGCTTCTTTGAATGTGGCGTGAGTGAACACAGCACCGCGACCATTGCTGGAGCAGCATCGATAAATGGTATACTATCTATCTGGGCAGACTTTGGCGTTTTTTCCCTTGATGAAGTTTATAATCAATTGAGACTGAACGACATTAACGAAACAAACATTAAAATAATAGCAACCCATATTGGATACAATGTAGGCCCAGATGGTAAAACCCATCACTGTATCGATTATATCGGTCTCTTGCGCAATCTTTTTGGGTTTAGTCTCATTATCCCTTGTGATTCTAATCAAACGGACCATGTTACAAGGTATGTCCTGAGCCAACCAGGCAATCATGTTATCGGGCTTGCGCGGACCAAATTGCCGATCATAAAGACTGAAGATGGACATATTTTCTTTGATGAGAATTACAATTACACATATGGAAAAATCGATCTAATACGCGAAGGTAGTGACTGTACAGTATTTACCTTTGGACCGATGCTCAATAAGGCGATACAGGCGTGGGAAACTTTGAAAGCAAAGGGTATTAGCGCGCGCATCTATAATATATCGTCTCCCTTGGGGATTGAAAGAGAGATAATCGCTGAGGCAGCAGCAACCGGGTTAATAATAACTTATGAGGACCACATAATCGCATCGGGGTTAGGCAGTATTATCGGACAAGTAATCGCCGAGGATCGCTTAACGACAGACTTTATAAAGATCGGCATAGAACATTTTGGGGGTTCTGATAATGAGGAGGTTCTTTACAAAGAGTATTCACTTGATGCCGATGCATTAGTTAGAGTAATAGAAAAAAGAATAGCAAAGTAGGTAGTTATTTATCAGAATTTAAACATCGCTATAGTGCCTCGATCTGGAATTGAATAACCTCGAGCAAGGTCGTAACTTTCTGGCTGAGTTTTTCCTCATCACCGAAAAAAACCTGGAAGTGTAGTGTGTCGACAACATCTGTGGTATCTTTGAATACTGATCCACTAACACCATCACCCTTTTCAAGGGTAAAGCTATATTCCCCTGGTGTGGCAGCGTCCATTACGATACTGTCACTAGTTGCTGTTAGTATGTAGTAGCCATTAAATGGCACTGTTTTGTTGTTTGGATTCGTAAGGCTAATTCTTACATCCACCGAATCAGCCCCGCAGTGTAAGCTCAACACAATAATCCCCATAAAGAGAACTGAAAACAGTTTCTTCATTTTTCCTTCTTTGTTGAAAATTTAGAATTTTCTTCACTTTCTGAATTATCTAAATGCTTAAGACCGTCTTTGATTTTCCCGTAGGTCTCTAAGAGTGCTTCTGATACTACTTTCGTCTCACTTAGAACCGGCATGAAGTTGGTGTCACCTTGCCATCGTGGGACAAGATGTATGTGCATGTGATCAATTACACCTGCACCGGCAACGCTTCCTTGATTTATGCCAATGTTGAAACCCTGGGGAGCCATAGATATTTTGAGGGTTTTGATAGCTCTGGTCAAGAGGTGATTGAGATCGAGAATTTCGTCTTCGTTTAATTGTTCAAGCGAGCCGATATGTCTTATCGGTGAAATCATTAGATGACCGTTATTATAGGGATAGCGATTCATGATCGTGAATGCCTTTACGCTTTTTTCGATTATCAATGTTTTACTAAGGTTTTTTGCTTTGATGGATCGGCAGAAGAAACATCCTTTGCCGGGGTGACGGATATAAGCAACCCGCCACGGCGCCCATAAACGTTTCATCTCTATAGTCTCCATTTTGCCAGTTCTTCATTCGTTGCTGCCTTCACGCGAACTTTATTAATACCCCTATGGTCTTTATAAAATACTTCAATGCTTTTGTCGTTTTTCTTATCACTGTATCGTGCGGTTATCGACGCGGCAATTTTGATTGGTTGTTTTTTGTTGCCTACCAGCATTGCGTTAGGACTTCCAGTATCTGGAACATAAATAAGAATTTCACTCTGTTTTATCATCTTTTCAATGGTTTCATTCTCTTCTTCATTACGGCCTACTACGAGCTTGGTTTCAAAGGACAATCTAAAGTGGCGGCCGATTTTCAACAGTTCTATATCCCGAATCACAATTTTATCCTGGTATCTCATGAGATCAGCCAATCTTCTGCAAAATCCTGGGTCAGTTAGCAGACAGCCACCACTTGGTGAGGCAAATCGCTCGACCTTCATTTTTTGAGCTAAGTCGAGTGTAATCTTGCGGGACCTTCCTTTAATACCCAGTAAGTCATTTCGGCTTATCAACCCCTTTTTCTCTGGGATGGTTTCTGGTAATAATCCTCCACTCAGGGGTCGGACCACAAGTCCTTCAAGACCAGCTCGTTTGTCGATTTGCATCAGTTGTTCAAAGCGTTGCGACATGGGACGTTGATCAAGGACTTCGCCGGTGATAATGAAATCCGCGTTGATTTTTTCCATATACTCTTTTGCTTTTTTTAACATCAAAATACGACAGTCAATACACGGATTGAGGTTTTTGCCATAGCCATGTTGGGGGCTGCGAACAATGCTGATGAATTCTCTGGTGACATCTATTATCTTTAAGTCCGGAATAACTGGTTGATGCTTCAGCGCAAGGAATTTACTGTAAATATAGAGGGGGAATATTTCAGCGTCCCATTCTTTTGCAATATAAAAAGCGAGTGTAGAATCTAAACCACCAGAGTGCAGAACAACTATTTTCATTCGTTTCGGAGCTCTTTTAACATATTGAAAGCACTTGTATCTCGAGGATTTATCATTAACCAATCATTGAGGATTTGCATTGCCGCACCCGTGTCATGCATTTGCAGATATGTGGCATAAAGACCAAAATATGCCTCAGGTGTTTGAGGGTTGTAATTTATTGCTTTTCGGAAATATACAATAGCCTGATCAAGGCTTCCGGTTGCTCGATACACGGACCCAATGCGCAGCATGAGATTGGGATCTTTTGCATCGATCGTTGAAAAATAGCGCTCGGCACTATCAACAAGTCCGATCTGCGCATAAAGTAGACCGAGGTTGAAATTGAAGAAATATCTCGGCTGGGGCTCGAACAAAAGTGCAAAACGCCAGGCATCGATGGTTCCTTGAATATCACCGCGTTGCTGAAGTACGACTCCGAGATTGTGAAGACCAGCTGCATAGTTGCTGTACAAGCGTTTGGTGTTTTCATCCTTTTGCAACGCAAAATTATAGAATTCACCATCTTGCTTGCGCCCGTCAAAATCAACGAGAATCCTTGAGAGAACTTCTTGTTTTGCTGGTTCAAAAACCCCTGTATACCGATATTTCTCATAGAAGAAGTATTTGGTTTTCTCGATATCCACGTTGTAAATAAAATCACCGCTATCACTGATAACCCTATATACAAGACCTTCAAGTTTCAGATATGGCTTAAACCCTTCATAATTCTCATGGGAGACTGTGGATGCGAAGTAGATCGTTCTTTCACCATTATAGCCTTTTAAATAACGCTTGGCAAATTCTTCTTGAGGGATGAAATAATCTTCATTTTTTAGTTGAATGCCGGCATTGGTAGCGAGGATATTGCGGACCATAATGTCTTTGACATAGATCACCCGGCGGTCAGGCGTAATAAATGGCTCAAGACGATCTATTACGTAGTCACTGAAACTAATCGGGACACCCCAGTATTTCAGCTGTTTTATATACCAGTTGGTATTAATTAGAGATAGATTGGCAACAATAACACTGCGACCCGTACGCAGGACTTCTTGGGCAAACCAGAGAGGGAATGTATCGTTATCACCGTTTGTGAAGATTACTGCACCATCATCACACGAAGCAAGCATATTGTAGCCATAATCTTTAGGGATAAAATTGCCAAAACGATTACACACTTGAATATTGGCAAAGAACGGCGCAATAGAAAATGCCAAGATACCACCCAAACCAGCGATATTCACCACCTTCTTGTTCTTGGTTTCATCCCTGAGGAGATTTGTAAAACCCAGGAACCCAAAACCAATCAAGATCCCGAAATATACGTGTCCAGTGTGAAAGAAATAATCTCGTTCCCGCACCTCGCGTGCCTGATGATCAGGATTGGCATCACTCGGCGAGAATTTCAGATTCAAATAGGTAACCATAGCAAAGGAAAGCATAAACATTATCATAATCATCAAGAGAAACAGCTTTTTCTCTTTTCGGAACAGAACGACCATACCCCATATGCTGAATAAACTAAATAATACAAGAATTAACGCCCGCACAAATGAGTTAATCCCTTCATGTGCAGGCTGCCAGAAAAGATACCTGACAAAAAGATGCATCTGCCAGAAATAACCGTGAATTAGGCCAAAACCAGTCACATCCTGAGTCTGACGTGGGATTAGACGGGGCGGGCCATACTGGACCCGATGGAGCACATTATTGAATGCAGTAAAACCCGCACCTGGATTACATTCATTTATCCGGGGGGCAATGTTCTTGCCAGCAAGATACTGTTCAGTCACAGTTTTATCTTTATAGAGAGCGGTTAGTTTTTTGGCGCGGAGATAGAGATATAGCTCAGTGGAAATACCGAGAATAATGAGAAAAATCGCCGCCCAGAAAAAACGCCAATTGCGATATTTCCGGGGATTATTAATCGACAAAATAATCGCTACCAAGAGAATAAAGCCAAGCATGTAGAGAGTAAATTGCTGGTATTGCGCAGGGAGCAAGAAAGTGAGGGCAAAGAAAATGAGTTGAAATACGCCAACTAAGATAAACAATACGTCTTTTAAATAACGGCGTTCTACGGCAAAGACAAAAACGTAGAAAGGTATAAATATCAGAAATGGCGTTAGATGAATGCCAGTAGACAGGAAAATCAGATAAAAGGCAAAAAGCAGATATTGATGCTGTGGGGCACCTTGCTTCAGCGTATCATACCAGAGGACCGCTAAATAGTGTATTAAGATGAAAACAAATGTAGCCGCGGCATAGACCTCGGTTTCAATCGCATTCTGCCAGTATGTATAATAAAAGGCAATACCCAAGCAGGTAGCAAAGGCAATGATAATGAGCGTGCGTTGGTCATTACTTTTTTGAAACATGCGAAAGACCTTTAGCATCATTTTGTAAATGAGCACCAGCGTGATTATGGAAAAACCCAAGCCCAGCAGATTCATATGCCAGGCGACTTCTTTAGATATCGGCAGAACGGCTGCAATAACACCCAAAATCATTAACCATACCTTGCCCAGTAAAAGATAAAAAGGTGTGCCGGGTGGATGAGGAACCGCAAGGGTATATGCCGAAGCAATGAATTCGCCGCAGTCCCAGAATGACAAAGTTGGTGCGACTGTATAGAGGTAGACCCCAGCAGTAATTACAACTAAAACAAAAAGGAGTATTTTTTCTAATTTTTTGCTATCCATTTAACCTCCAGAACTCTATTATATTCAAACCACTTATAATGTCAATGACAATAACCTCCAGTATTCAGACAATGAGAAAGAGGAAAAGTTACTAAGGAGAACATATAATAGTTTCAGTGGATTTCGTTAGCATGTTACACTATTGTCACTCTGAATCCTGACCTGTCCTGAACTTAATTCAGGACCAGGACAGGTTTATTTCAGAGTCTCACTTTATCGAGATTCCGAAACAA
>JAUWCU010000062.1 GCA_030609135.1 Candidatus Stahliibacteriota bacterium
AGATTTTCGCTTGAAAGACCTGAGCAATACTATCTTGGACATGGGGGATTTGGTCAAAGACAAAATATGAAATAAGCAGCGTTGCCAAAAAAGGAATAATGAAGACAATAAACAGAAAAGTTCTCTGGTTTACCCTGATACGCATTGTTCAATTCTATCCATCTGGGAAGCAAATGCAATAAGAGAACTGAGATTGTGGTTCTCAGATTACCGCCTTGCTGTTTTCGTTCTTGTCATTTTATCATTTTGTCAATTGACAAAATGATAAAATGATGGTCACACTGAAGTCTTATGCAAAGTCCAGAATAATGCTTAAAACAAAGTAGTTTTTTAGTTATGCAAAAACGAAAACATTGGTTTTATGCCAAGAAGTATTGCCAATACGACAAACCACCAAATACTAATCTCCATTATTTGAGGGATGAGCTTCGCGATTATCAACATAACACACATAGCTGCACCCTGGGCTAGTTTTATGTCCCAAATCTTGAAATTCCTGACCCGTTCATTCATGCTTTTCATGATGCCCATTTTAATCTCCTGTAATGCTTTGCTTTAATGTTTTAGTGCGCGATAATGAGCTTGTTTGTCGAATTGAAATTGTCAGTTGCTATTCTGTAAAAATATACGCCATTAGCTATGTCAACGCCATTTTCGGTTTTGCCATTCCAATAGATTGTATAATAACCAGGTGGCTGAGTTTTGTTGACCAATGTGCTTACTTTTACTCCTGAGACGTCATAAATAGTCAGGCTGACATGTGTACGTTCAGGCAAGGCATAGCTTATACTAGTCTGGGAAGAGAACGGGTTTGGAGTATTCTGCATGAGCGCGTAGGTATCAAAGTGCTGAGCCCCGCCTTCTTGGATCCCGAGAATGACGGTCACATTCTGGGCAAATTCTGAGGTATTCATGTTCATATCTGTTGTTGTGGCAGTTACATCATCACCAATATTGAGCCCGGTAACGGTAATAGTCCAGTTTCCAACAGCATCAGGTGTGCATGCACCGAGATATAACCAGCCTTCGCCATATCCAGAAGGGTCAACATGGGCTTGGAAGACTTCAACAGTCGCCTGTGTTGGGTCAGTATCGATATCAATGGTTCCATCAACAATTGTCTGTGGTGTAAAATACCGTGCACTGTTGATTACTGGAAAGTTAAGTTCTTCATTTGGTCCATTATCCGGATCATTAGGATCATTCGGCGTCACACCATCATCCACAAGATCTATACCCAAACCTCCATTATTGTACATGGTGTTTTGTGTAATCCAATTATGGTCACAATTCGTAGTATCATTGCCGTGTTCCCACACGGTGACGCCATTGTGCAAATTGTGTGCGATGATATTATTGTCCACAATATTGCCGGTTGCAAAGCCACCCTGATATATATTACCGTATTGACCGATGCTGACGCCATCCATGGTATTGGCAAGCGGCTGAAGATTGATATCCAGTCCAATGATATTATTGAAGATTGTATTGTTATGACTGTCCCACCCCATAGGCGGGTACCCGACAATGCAAATACCTTCAAAGTCATTCCCCGAAATTAAATTACCGTCCACAACATTATCATGCGCGCCTTCGCCAATATATACTCCATCGTGTATATTCCCACGGTCCAGAGTTCCTGTATAATCAGTACCGACATAATTACCGGTTACAAAATTCTGAAAAACATCACCCGGTGGACAACTCGATATCCCTATTCCTTCTGCATAATTACCTGATGACATATTAAGGTCTATGCTATTATCAAATGCAAAACCAACAGAATCCCAAGCTACTTCAATATAGATACCTCCCCAGTAACGAGCTGTATTCCAACCGTTCCCTCTTATGATCGTACCGCCCGGATCCATACCAACCCAATTAAGGGTAATCAAATTATTATAGGTGCCATTGGGCGTTCCCTGGATGCGTATGCCATGTTGCTCAAAGCTGTCTACGACCAATCCCTGGATCGTATTATTGGGCGACAAAATCCAGAAACCGTGAGATGCACCAGCAAAAGCACCATTTACTTCGATCATCAAAGTGCACGAAGACGGTGGATTTGTGCCAGGTGAGGCACCGAGCTGGGTCAGACCATCGATAAAGACTCCGGCTGTGTCAAGAAGCGGTGGAAGTTGTGACAAAGGGTAGATAGTCTGGACACCGACGCCCGGGATACTAAAATCGATGATATCTGGACCAGACCCAGGTACATTTGCTTGCGTTAATGCCCAACGCAGGCTACCTACTCCAGCATCACCAGTGTGTGTTACAGTAAAGGTCGCGGCGCTAAGCACACCAATGCTGAAGAGCAGAGCTGCACCAAACGCAATGACCTGGGTGTTTATCACCAACATTTTTTTTCTTTTCATTTTTCCCCTTTTCAATACTGGAATTATATATACTTATTCCCAGATTGTCAATGACATACTGTGACAGTAATTGTTCAAAACTCAGTGGACTAATGTAGTCGCACGATTCATCCCGCTTCGTATTATAATTCTATAAATAGAATTGCGGGATTCATCGTGCAAAATATAGGAGTTCATTAGCTTGCTAATGTGTTGTCGTATGCGCCCCTTCAATAAATTCAGGACAGGCATAAATGGCGCAACTACAAGTTTCCACCGAAAATTGAACAATTACCTGTGACAATTGGCACAATTGACATATTTCCTTATTCATGTAGTATTACATAAAGGAGGTAAGGTGAAGAATGTCATTTTCGGAATAGTCATAAATTCCTTTTTTATTTCATATTTGTTAGCTGATCAAAACATGATAAAACCAGAATTACCAGATTATCCAGAGCAATATCCCTTATATGAAATAACTGATGATTTTTTTACGTCAGAACCTGAAGTTGAAATTAGGGAAAATGGAGAAGCAGTGATATCCTGGACAACAAAAATGTCGACTCATGCAGGAAGAGTATATTATGGCGTGTACTTACCTGAACAGGATTTAGATTATCCGCATTACCGGATGCTTGGTAGAGAAAAACTCGACACGCTTAGTACTGAGCATTCAGTCATAATTGATATCAAAAGGTTTGAGCGAGATATCTATGATGCAGCGCACTTTGTCGAGAGAAAACAGGGCGTGGTATGCTATCGCGTGGAACTGTTTGATCCGGAATATTGCCATACACGATTTTTCAATGGTCGATTCCATTTTCAAAAAGAAGAAAACAGATATTCCGAATCCATAACCATTATTGAAGGACCATTCATAGATCAAATATCCTCAAATTCTGCGATTGTGTCATGGGAAACCGATGTGTCTGGCTACGGTTATGTAGATGTCAATGGAGAATTGTTTAAAGATAATGAATCTTCACTTCGTCACGAGGTCAAAATAACAAAATTATCTGCCGGGAGACATTATGATTATTATGTTGCGAGTTGGCAAGAAAAGGATTCAGTGTATTCAAGGACTTATCGATTTGAAACGCCGGCAAAGAATGCGAAGAATTTCTCATTTGGATATTTATCTGATTCAAGAGAGGGTGTGGGTGGCGGTGAAGAAGCAATGGGTGGCGTGAATTACGGTGCGCTACTCGACCTGTTCAGCGCAATGTATTACCAGGATGTTAAATTCATCCTTTTTGGCGGCGATCTGATTAATGGATATGTTACTGATGTAAAAACCTTTGAAGACCAGCTGAGAGTTTGGAACCAGGCAGTCGAACCGATCGGGCATTATATCCCAATTTATGAAGGTATGGGTAACCATGAAGCACTCGTATTTGTGTATGATGATTCTCTAAATGGTTTCTGGTTTGACCGACAAGGCGCGGAAAGTGCTGAGGCAGTTTTTGCCAAGAGGTTTGTGAACCCACAAAATGGCCCTGAGCCTGAAGGTCCCAAGTTGCCGACATATAAAGAAAACGTTTATTCATTTGATTATGGCAATACCCATATTATTTGTTTTAATACTAATTACTTTTGGTCGAGTGACCCGGAAGAATATGGTGGCAACCTTGAAGGGTATGTCATGGATAAGCAGATGGCGTGGATTGAAAAGGATTTAAAAGCTGCCCGGGAGAGGTGGATGAAACATATTATTATGTTTACCCATGAACCGGCTTTTCCAAATAGTGGACACTTACGTGATGCACAGTGGTATTCTGGCGGTGACCCTGAGAAGAATCAAGGTTTTGACCGGACATATATCGTCCAGAGAAGGGATAAATTGTGGACGATAATAAGCAAATATGACGTACTGGCTGTGTGCTTTGGCGATGAGCATAATTATCAGAGGGTTTTGATCGACAAAAATACGCCGGTTTATGTTGATGGAACAACTAATGGGAATTTTATAAATCCAGTGTGGCAGGTTGTTAATGGCTGTGCTGGCGCACCGTTTTACGAACAGAGACAGGCACCCTGGACCAGCGCGGTAAAGAAGTTCAGTATGCAGCATGGATATACAATATTCTCTGTACAGGATGATAAAGTTTTCTTGAGACATTATGGACGGCTCGGTCAAATTATTGACGAATGTGAACTGACGGCGGTGAAAAAGTAAGTTAGGATACAGGGGTTATTTGACTTTTGATGTAAAATATTTTTTTATACCCGCACAGATGGCAAAGACAATTGCAAGGAGTAAGACAATAGCTGCTCCTGAAGGTAAGTCGAAAACATAGGATAACCACAACCCAATAACTGTTAAGACAACCGCTGTTATCATAGATAAAACTATTAACTTTTTTAAATTGCTGGTAAATTGTTTTGCAATTGTGGCGGGGATTGTCAGGAGCGCGATAACAAGGATTATCCCAACTACCCTTATAAGGACAATAATACTGAGCGCAACAAGACAGAGCAAGATCAAATACAGGGTTTGGGTTGGCACACCGACGATCATTGAGAATTCTTCATCAAAAGATAAGGCGTGTAATTCCTTATATAGTAATAAGACGGTCACGATGATTATGATGTCAAGGATCAACATAATGATTATGTCGGAGATCGGTACGGTCAGGATTGAGCCGAACAAATAACCGAAAAGATCGGGTGCATAACCTGGCGATAAACTGATAAATAGAATGCCCAACGCCATACCAACTGACCATAGTATACCAATAGCAGCATCTTCGCTTATTTTGGTTTTCTTACTCAGTATACCGATTGCCAGAGCCGAGAGTAGACTAAAAGGTATTGCGGTTAATACCGGGTTAATATTGAGCAAATATCCCAGACCTATGCCGCCAAAAGCAGCGTGGCTTATGCCGCCGCTAATAAATACTATTTTTTTCATGACGACAAAAGCGCCCACAATACCGCATGCAATGCCCACCAGGACCGCGGCGAACAGAGCATTGCGCATGAATTCATAATGGAGTATTTCAATCATTTATCATTTTCTCCGACTGAATCATGGGATGGGGCGTGGGTTATTAATTGAACCGGACATTCATACATTTCTGAAATTTTATGCATGCCTTCCTTTTTCGAACCATGGTAATAAAGCCGCTTATTAAGACAAGCTATTTTATCTACATACGTTGAAACGACACTTATGTCGTGGGTTACAAGCACAATGGTCATTTCTTTGTTGAGGTCATGGAGCAGTTCGTAAAAGGCCTGCTGCCATTGAGTATCAACACTGGAAACAGGTTCATCAAGGAGTAATAATTTTGGTTCGGTTGATAAAGCCCGGGCAATAAAAACGCGCTGTCTTTGACCTTGAGACAGCTTGCCAATTTCGTTATTTCTATACTGCTGCATACCGACCTTTTGCAAAGCCGCCATGCATACACTGATGTCAGTTTCTGTATATTTTCTGCCGATGCCTCTTTTCCCCAATCTTCCCATAAGCACAACTTCGCTGACACTTATCGGAAAATCAAAGTCAAACGTAATGTGTTGAGGTAAATAGCCAATGTGTTTCCGCGCTTTTTTTGGTGAAGTGCCAAAAACATAGACCTTGCCCTTATCAGGTTCAAGTAAACCAAGGATGATTCTGAGGATTGTGGTTTTACCCCCGCCATTAGGACCTATGATACTGAGGAAGTCATTCTGTTTAATGGTGATATTGATATTTTCTAAAACAGGTACATTGGTATAAGCAAAATAGATATTTTCTAATTCAACTATAATACTATTCTTCAATTGCTACTCCATTGCTTGATCCAGTATTGAGGCAACTTTTTTTAAATTTGCTATATATTCCTTTTCTAATGGATCGATTAGAATAACCTGGCCCTGGATTTCCCTGGCAATCACTTCAGCACTCTTTGTGTTGAATTGTGGAGAGGCGAGGATGATTCTTATGTTTTCTTCTCTTGCCTGTTTAATAAGCTTTTGAAGCCTTTTAGCAGTGGGGTGTTTACCCTCGAATTCAACTGGTATCTGGTCTAAATTATATGTTTTTGCAAAATAGCCCCAAGCCGGATGATAGGTCATGAATTTCCTGGCTTTCTTTTTCTGAAGTACCGCGGTTATATCTTGATCCAAGCCTTCCAGTTCACTGAGATATTGTTTCCTGTTTCTTTGATAAAAGAGTTGATTGTCAGGGTCCATTGTAATGAGTGCGCTACAGATATTCTCAACTATTACCTTTGCATTTTTCGGAGAAAGCCACACATGTGGGTCAATGTTAGTTGCATTACGATTTTCTCCTGGTCCGTGGTCAGGATTTGTGGTTATCAGTTCGATACCCCTGGAACCATTGCATACAGATATATCCTTATTTGTGGAGAGGATTTTCTCCAGCCAGACAAGCTCGAACTCAATAGGTGTACCGACTTTCACATACAGTTGTGCTTTGCTGAGCCGGGTAAATTGTTCAGGCCTTGGTTCGTAGCTATGCGGGGATGCACCTGGTGGGATCATTACTGAAACATCCACTTTGTTGCCGCCGATTTTCTCAGTGAATTCGGCAAGGGGAAGTATGCTGACTACTATGTGGATTTTGTCAGTGGGCGTGTCTTTTTGCGAACAGGCAGGGAGGGCCATGCAGAGAATCAAAATCACCAGTAGTTGGATCCCTATTCTCAGAGCGGAATATAACTTATTACATTCACACATTCTAATATACTTTATTCGAGATAGTGTATTTGTCAACACAGAAGACAATGCTACATTTGATTAGATTGGAACAACAATGTCTATTTGTCAAGGGTTGACGTCAGAAACTTGGACACATCTTTTGAGGGTCGTTTATACTTCTTTAAATACAAACCTTACTTATGCTATTTTGTAATCTTATCAAAGTGAGGTTGCTGAAAAAGTCCTCTTTGTCACCCTGAATTTATTTCAGGGTCTCATAAACCATTGATTTTATTAGAACCTGTCCTGATGAAAATCAGGATGCTGAAACAAGCCTGAAATAAATTCAGTCCATGGTTCAGCATGACAACTTACGCTGAATTAGCCTTTTTCAGCAACCTCAACATTACCTCTTGAAAACTCATTCTTAAAGCCTAAAATAATTCTTTTCGTATCACCTTATTTGATGTCCAACCATAGTTCCTTTTAAAGGTGCTAAAATTCGCTAATTCTAAACATCCAAATAACAATACTAACAATAAACCAAAATCCTTTGCTATCAAGTAACCGATAAATATCCTCAGAGTCTAATCAGAAGAATTTCTGTCCAAGTTTCTGTATTATGTTTCTTCAAACGGTCTCTATCTGACCCCCATTTACTCACTTTTCCGCAACTGCTAAAACTTAACATTTCTGCTTGGTAATATCAACCGGCAAGGTAAACTTGACATTCTTCAATATTCTATTATAATATTTGTAGAACCATTGAAATAGTGATGAAGGAGAGGAATGGATACACAATCTTCACATATAGATGAACTGTCAGGGTTATACAACAGACGTTATTTAAAAGAAAAAGAAATACCAGTCCTTAAGGTTTCTGTCGAGAATGAAGTTCCCTTCTCACTGGCGTGGCTTGATTTGGACCATTTCAAAGAGGTGAATGACGTCCACGGTCATATAAAAGGGGATGAGGTAATAAGGGAGTTCGCACAATTTCTCCGAGACTCGCTTAGGAATAGCGACATTTTAATAAGATATGGCGGTGATGAATTCATTTGCATACTGCCGAACACAACGCGGCAAGACACGCTCTGGATATATCGACGCATTTTAAACAGTTGCCGAGAAAAGAAAATTGGGGGGTTGAATATCATGATGAGTATTGGTATTGCAACACACCCGGATGATGGAACTGACATTGATGAATTACTACAGATTGCGGACGCTGCGCTATATGACGCAAAGCGGAGCGGCCGAGGGCGGATAAGAACAAAAGGCAGGAAACATGTAGAGATACCTATGAAAGCATTTGTCAACCGAATCGAGGAAAAAGAACAGCTCAATAGACTGTTAGCGGAAAGCAAAAACCAAATCAAAGCGACAATAGTGAAGGGTAACATTGGGATTGGCAAGACGAGAGTAGTAAAGGAGGCACTGAGTCAATTGAAAGAAACCGAGGTCCTCTGGTGTGATTGCTTATCCCTTACCGAAAATATCGCGTACTATCCAATAAGAGAATTGATGAAATACCGCATCCGGCGAAGCGGGGTTGATCTGATTCAAAAGATGTCTTTAGTGTATAGAATAGAGATCGGGAAATTGGTTCCAGAGGTAATGGAAGGAATCGAAACAGAGGTAGAAGATATTGAACGCGTCGTGGACAAATATCGTCTTTATGAAAGTGTCAGACAAATAATGGAGGCGGGTGAACAAACGAAGATTGTGGTGATAGACAATATTCAATGGATCGATAAGGACTCGATAGAGGTAATGAAGTATTTGTTCAGATCACTAAGAGATTCGCCTATGACATGTATCTTTATGTACCGAGTAGAGGAAAAGACGAAGATCCTGGAGGATTTCATTGTACACATAAGCCGGGAGAATGATATTAGACAAATAGAGTTGAGACCGTTCAGTCTAAGTGAAGTGAAAGCAAGCGTGAAATCGATAATCGGGGAAGAACCGGACAAAGGATTAATTGAATATGCAATGCGTGTTAGCGGCGGGAATCCATATTACATTGAGGAAATTATGAGAGAACTAGTGGAAGATGACTACTTAATGATCAAAGATGATAACTGGAAATTCAAAGAACCAGACGCCGAGATAGTACCAAAGAGCATAGAGGGTATTACGATGCAGAAATATGATAGTCTAAGCAAAGAGGCTCAGAATGTGTTGAAGGTCGCGAGCGCAATCGGATGGTTTGATATCGAAATCATCAGGGGAATAACAGGTTACAATGAAAGCCACATAATAGGATTGATTGAGGGTGTGAGTAGACTGGGAATGACAAAGGAACGGGAGGGAGAAGTTATCTTCAAAGAAGAACTATGCCGCAATGCGATATATAAAGAGAAAGTAGAAGGATTGAGAAAACATATCTTGCATCGAAAAATCGCCAAATTGATAGAAAAACAGAGTGAAGAACGAAAAAAAGAGAGACTTGAGGAATTGGCATTCCACTATTACCGAGGACAGGACACTGAAAAAGGAATCAGTTATTGTGTAAAAGCCGGCGATACGGCAAGAGATAACTATGCAAACAGACAGGCGATTAAGTACTATACCTGGGCAATTGAACTGTTCGACAAAAACAAATCCACAGAGAAAATGGACGTGTGGATAGACTGTCTGTTAAGAAGAGCAATATTATTGACTCGAACTGGAGATAGCGAAAGTGCGATGAAAGATTTAGAGGAGGGATTAAAAAGTGCAAGGGCGATAAAAGACAAGAAAAGAGAAATAAGTGTTTCATATCAGAAAGCTTTAATCCATCTTGAGGCAAATAAATGCAGAGAAGCAATTAAAGAGGCTCAAGGCTTTCGTGCTTTATCCGAAGAGATCAATGAAAAAACAAGGATCGCTTGCGCACTTGACATTATTGCAAGTGCACACTCCCTTCTCGGAGAGCAAGAGAAAGCAATGGAGTTCAACACAGAAGCCCTGAATATATTCAGACAAATCAAAGAAAGCACAGGAGAAGCAGGGATCCTTAATAATATTGGAATTATTCACTATGAATTGGCAGAATTTGATCGCGCTCTGCACTTTTTCGAAGACGCATTGAATATTGCAAGAAAGGTAGGGGAAAAGACATTTATCGGGAACACGCTCGGTAACATCGGAAATGTTCATTCGGAATTAGAAAATTACGCCGCCGCATCACAATTCCACAAAGAATCAATAGAAATCGCACGAGAAGTAGGAAATAGACTATCTGAAGGTCTCTTCCTCATCAACTATGCCGCAGATTACATCGCGTTAGGTAAGTACAAAACAGCGTTGAAAACCTATAAAGACGCATTGGAAATACTAAGAGAAATAGGACATAAGCATTTTGAAGCAAAATGTCTCAATGGAATTGGTAATGTTCATAGCCACATGGGCGATTATAACACCGCCTTGAGGCATTATGAAAGTGTTCATGTTCTTCTTGAACAGGATAAGCATACGACAGAGTATGCTAACAACTTGCTGGATATGGGAAATCTCTACCTGGCGCTTAACCGAAAGAAAAAGGCAGAGGGATTAATCAATAAGGCATATGGAATGGCAAAGGAATTAGGTTCAAAAAAGCTATTATCCAGTACCC
Organism: Candidatus Stahliibacteriota bacterium; assembly: GCA_030609135.1. Taxonomy (GTDB): domain Bacteria; phylum Hydrothermota; class Tepidihabitantia; order SM23-42; family SM23-42; genus JAUVZL01. The sequence continues at coordinate 10,603 of JAUWCU010000062.1, forward strand.
TGATTGCACTGTGCGACTTACACTTAGAGAACAGAGAATTGGAGAAATTTGAAAAAAGCATGGATGAACTCAAAGTTCTGCAAGAAAGACTAAAGTTAAAGGGCATTCGAGGACAGATCAAGACACTATCTGGACGTTATTACATCGAGACCAAGGATTTTGAAAAAATGAATGACTGTCTTGATGAAGCATTGCACATATTTGAAGGATTAGATGATCATTTGAACATTGGAAAGGTTTATTTCTATATGGGAATAGCAGCGTTGGCAATGCATAGTAAATCTATTTGCCATAACAAGTTAAGCAAATCCCTGGGAATATTCGATTCCCTTGGCGCAAACGGTTGGAAAAAGAGGGCCGAAAAAGCACTCGCATTGAGTCAATCAGGCTGTTGATTTAGTGGAGTAGGGGCTTTAGCCCCGTCAAAAGCAATGAAATTTCATCATTTTTCAACAGCCCCGTTTAAATACTAATTTCAGTATACAAAAATATTTTGCTATACCTTTATTTAACGGGGCGAGCATAAATGCTCTACTCCAGTGAAAAAAGACTTTTTCAACAACCTGATTAAGTTACTGAGTTATTTGGAATTTGGTTCTTGGAGCTTGGGATTTGGGTCTCGGTGTTCCCCGTTTCACCCGGTCTCCGTTTCTATATTGCCTGGCTAATCAACACGCGCATAATCAATTAGCAATATGGAATTTTTTCCTGAAGAATCAGAGTACTTCACAAAGCGCTTGGAATAATCCTTTTCAATCCAGAAATAAAAGCGCCATTTAAAGAAAAGTACCTTTGGAACCATCTCGACTTTCCAGCATGCAATATCGCCGAGCGGGCAACTTATGATCTCCTCACCCAGTACATTAATTTCGGCATCTATGACCATAAATTCTGGTACATGGAACTTTATGGTGAATTTTTTACGGGCATCGTAGTTAAAATCACGCAAGGCATATTCAATTGCATGGCGGTCATAGATCGGTTTATCTACCCGGTATGAAAACTTACGCCCTTTAAAAAAAACATTGTACTTCTTCTCTCTTTTTATCTCAAGTTCAAGTTTCTCGCCAATTGTTTTTTTAACATATATCGTGCTCATATCCAGGGTATCAAAAATGAGTTCAAGTATCCTATCTTCCCAGGTGTAGACAACGTGATATCCCAGGGACTCTTTTTGCACGGTGATATCCATGGTGCCGATTTTCCCTTTATCATTGGTTTCATAGGTGTAATTCTCTTGAGCTGGTAATACCTGGAGCATAAACAAGAGAATCATCATTTTTTGTACTCTACTTTGAACTTCTTGTCCAGTAATTTCGTCACAATACCGCATTTCCCGCAGGAAGGACTCCTACTTTTTAATATCAGTTTCTTCACACGAAACATTCTCGCAATCTTTATAAACTCCTTTGCACCACGAATGAAGTTATCGGTAACATCTAAACCATCTTCATTGATCACACGGTCACCCACGATTATATTTTTCGATCTAGGGGTGGTCAGACCGCCCAACTGCTCTGGACAGGCAAAGATGATATTTTTGTTTCGAAGCCTGGCAGCCACTTGCTTATTATAGGCATTTTTACCATCGTACCGGCAATTAACTCCCAATAAACAGGCACTGACCAAAATGCTTTCTTGGCTATTACTAACCTTTTTCACTGCCGGGAAAGCTTATCTACAATATCAAGAAGTTCCAGGATATCATTTATTTCGTAATCGGCACCAGAATTCTCAGTATCAAACCGATCACCATACCGTGCAAAAACAGTGTTCATACCCAATAACTTGGCGCCAATAATGTCACGTTCTGCCCAATCACCCACCATTATAGTCTCATGGCAGTTCACCTTGAGAATTTCCAATGCTCTCACAAAGGGTTCGGGATCAGGCTTGCGTTTTTTTGTATCATCGTAAGTTATCACCACATCAAAAAAAAGGTGGAGCTTCAGCTGGCACAACCTTAACCATGCCTGTAACCTTGGTGCATCACTAACCACAGCTAGCCTCAGCCCCCGTTTAACCAATTCCATAAGGGCGAGCTGAACATGAGGGTATAAAACCAATGCCGCTTCACGAGCACGGCGATAACCGATAATACCAGCGGCGTGGATACGGTAGTCTATCTGACCGAATTCCTTAGTCAAAAACTTATCAAAAACTTTCTGGTCTTCTATACCTTCTTCATCGTATATCTCGTAGATCTTCTTTTCTGCCTCGCCTTTTGGTATTTTCAAACCGACATCAACCATGGCAAGTATCGCGGCTTGAATTGCGGCGTGCTTCATTGCTATGAAATCAACGAGCGTATTATCAAGGTCAAAAATAATCGCACTAATCACAGATGTTTCCTGAAGATGCTCGCTGCTTTTTCCGGCGAGAAGCTATTGATATGAAAACCAGTACCGAGTTCGAATCCAGTACTTCGTTGAATACGAGGGGTTATCTCAATGTGCCAGTGATAGTCTTGCTCGATCGTCTTCCAGTAATTAGATTGAGGTAGCAGATTAGGACTGTCATTGAGGATGAAATTGTAAGGATGTTCACCAAGTACATCATACATGAGCTTCAATATTTTCTTAAAAACAAATGCAAGATCTTTTATTTCTGATTCACTGATTAACTTATAACTGAATGAATGGTATTTAGGCAATATCAATATCTCAAAAGGAAATCTCGAGGCATAAGGCGCCAGAACAACAAACCGTTCGCTCTGGAAGATAAGACGATCAGCCATTTCAATTTCCTGCTGTATGATATCACAGAATAAACAGCGTTCCTTATACCCGAAGTACTCGCGGGCACTGTTTAGTTTTTGTTTAACTCGAATCGGAGTAGCCGGCAAGGCAATAAGATCAGAATGTGGATGGTCGATCGTTGACGCACCTGCGAGCCGACCATGATTTTTGAAAATTAGTATATAACGTAACCTCTTGTCACGATGGAGATCCTCGATCCTAACACGGTAGGTATCAAGGACAAGTTCTATCTGATCCTGGGAAAGCTCGAAAAAATGGCGTATGTGCTGTGCGGTTTCAACAATGACCTCATTAGCACCCACTCCACTGACCATATCATAAACCCCGACACCGATCTTCTTTAATTCACCCTCAACTTTCAGTATCGGCTTAATATTAGGGATAACCCGTACTTTCCAACCAGGGCTATTGGGTTGTGAATCGGTCCTTATTGCATATATCTCATCGGGTGTGCGGTTCTCCTGTCCCTCGCAAAATGGACAGTCAGTTTTTGATTTTTGTTCATCTAAAGGCACTCTTGGTATCGTCTCGTTCTCAGTATCAATTATCACCCACGTATCAGTGACAATATCTCTTCTAACCTCAGACATTAAACCTCCTAAAAGTCAAATTTCAAACACCAATCCGCCAAGCAGTGTGGCGGACCAAACAATAAATGGTCTGTTTTCAATTATTTTTTACTCAACCGTGACGCTCTTTGCGAGATTACGTGGCCGATCAACATCGCACCCTTTCAAAGTTGCGATGTGGTAGGCGAGAAGTTGTAAAGGGATGACGGTTAATAAAGGTGTCAGGATATCAATAGTCTTAGGTATTGGTATACAGTATTTGACTTTTGACTGGATCTCTTTGTCACCTTCAGTTGTGATAGCAATCACTACACCCTCTCTTGATTTCACTTCTTCTATATTTGAAAGGACTTTCTCAAAAACATAGTCCCTGATTGCGACAAAAACAACGGGCATATCTTCGTCAATAAGCGCAATCGGTCCATGTTTCATCTCGGCAGCCGGGTAACCCTCGGCGTGAATATATGAGATTTCTTTGAGTTTGAGGGCTCCCTCCAATGCAACCGGGAAATTATACCCCCTTCCAAGGAAAAGAAAATTCTTCTTTTTGTAGAAATCCAAGGCGATATCCTTTATTTTTTTATCAAGCTCAAGAATCTTCGCCACTTGGTCGGGGATTTTCTCGATAGCTTC
>JAUWCU010000143.1 GCA_030609135.1 Candidatus Stahliibacteriota bacterium
ATGCAAAAAGAAATAGAAATAACCGAGCTACCTTAAATATTGTGAAACGATATTCATAAATTATATTACACGGGGTAAAGATGAGGAGTTCATTTAAGATATTCCAAAATCAAGAAATAGATGTGTCCAAGTTTCTGAACACATGTGCCCTCTTTGATTTTATCATTTTGTCAATTGACAAAATGATAAAATGATGTATACTATATAATGGCTAAGAAGAAAATACCTGAAATCCATTACCGTGCATCGAGGATTTGTCGTGCTCTGGGAAACCCCACTGCTTATGAAACGCTCCATCTTTTGAAAAAAAACAGAAGGACCCCTGAACAGCTTGCCGACTTATTAGGCGTTAGTTTACCGACAGTTTCTCAGGTGCTGAGAGTACTGAGAGACCTGGATTTGGTACGCTATGAAGTGAAGTGGCGTACTCGTGAGTACTGGCTTAAAACTGATGCAGTACCCCCGGTTCTATCAATGCTTGAACGATGCGTGAAAGCGGTTGAGGTGATGTAATAAACGTCGCGATGTTGGGCTCAGGCTCTATGGTTTGGACCAATTTTGTTGGCTGATAACCATGTTGTTGAAAAAGATAAACCTAAGAAATATAAGAGCTATCCTATTTGACCTTGATGGTGTACTAATCGATTCCTATCCTGGGTGGTTCCGTCTTTTTAATGATGCATTAAGCTATTTTGGTTTTGACCAGATTACTGAAAAGACTTTTCGTAAACACTGGGGCCAGAGCACTGCAGAAGATGTCCGAATTTTCATGCCGGGTAAAACAGTCGATCAAGTAAGAATATATTTCCAGGAGCATTTTCTTCAATACCTTTCTTACTTAAAAGTAAACCCTTTGGCAATAAAAACTCTGCGTGCTTTATCAGAATCAGGTTTGAAATTGGCATGTGTTACTAATTCACATCGAGATATCGTTTTAGAAATCCTTGCTACATATCACCTTGATCAGTATTTTGAGGTCATTCTGACGGCTGATGATGTGAAAAACCCTAAACCTGCACCTGACATTCTTTTGGAAGCGTGTAGATTGTTGGGGGTTCAGTCAAACCAAGCATTGTTTATTGGGGATACACCAACTGATAAAAAAGCCGGGTCTGCTGCCGGCTGTCTTTTTATCGGTTACAGATCTCCGGCTGACATAACAGTTGAGGATATGAGTGACTTCTACAAATTACTACTCGGGTAGTTTCTGTCATTTTATTATTTTATTAATTGATAAAATGATAAACAGCCATAATTGACCCAGGTTTAATTATAAGTATAATTAAACTGGTTCTTAACTTCTGATGTCCGGGGTTACTTAGTCACCCCGTTGGAATGCCTCGTTCTGCGAAACAGGGTAGGTAGAGCGGGCAGGGTAAAGAAAGAGTGCATGATATTTTCAAAAAATGCTTGCCCCGTGGAATACAAGAGATATGTATCTTTGACCAGATTAACCTAATTGTTGAAGACATATTCTTTCTATGCCATAAATTATTTTCTATTGTTCCACAGGGCTCGCCATTTAGTTTGTTGTAATAAGTAAGTTTTTCCTAAAAATTGGAGGTAATAGGTAAGCTATTCTAAAAAATGGTAAAACAGTGAGGCCAAATTGCCAGAAATGGTATAAAATAATGTAGTTGCCCAATTCATTGGGCTTCTTTTAGTGCAATAACTTCGTTATTGCAATGCCTGATAAATCAGGCTACTACAATTTTAGGATAGCTAAACTGTTACAATTGGAGTAGCGAGACTTGTCTCGCACCAAAACAGCGCAGAACAAGTTCTGCTACTCCGCTTGTCTGTTTGTTCTTTGTTTATTGAAGAGCGATTTAGGAAAAACTAAACTATTACACTTTGTTAAACAGCAAACATCTTACGGGGTTTATGCCAAGGTTTGCTACGGGATCTACTGATTCAAAAAGGAGGTTTTAATATGAAGTATTTTTCTTTTTGTATTCTTATTTTATGCCTTATGCTCTTTGGTGAACCAACCCTATTGCTCCATGATCCAGATATCTATGAGCAGACAGTTGTTTTTGAATATGGTGGTGATTTATGGCGTGCCTCAATAAAAGGACAATATGCTCAGCGGCTTACGGCACATGATGGTTATGAAACACGTCCTGAATTCTCACCCGATGGACAGTGGATAGCTTATAGCGGTGAGTATAATACTGGTGACTATGATGTGTATATTATGCTGGCTAAAGGTGGTGTACCAAAGCGCTTGACCTATTATCCAGCCGATGATTTAGTTGTTGGTTGGACTCCAGACGGAAAATATATCCTATTTGCGTCGAGCCGCGGTGATTGGAAAAAACGCCGGCTTTTTAAAATCTCAATTGACGGTGGATTACCTGAACAAATACCCCTGTTTGCAGGTTACGAAGCAGACTGTTCTCCTGACGGCAAGATGATTGTGTTCAATTATCGAGGCGCGCGATTACCGTGGAAGGGCTATGCCGGAGGTCGCACCACAGACATTTGGTTGTATGATGCAAAAAAGGACACAACGTATAAAATAATATCCTGGCAAGGTACTGAGATAAACCCCCAGTGGTGTAATGACAAAATATATTTCATCGCGGATAAACATGGTTGTATGAACATTTATAATTATGATCTTTCAAACAAGGAGACAACCCAAATAACGTTTCATGACGATTTCGATGTTCAAAGTATTAATAAAGATAAAACCAGTCTTGTTTATGTTTGTGCAGGATTAATACATGTCGTTGATATGGAAACAGACAAAATCGATACCCTTTTCATAGAAGTGCCTGATGATCGGCGTTTTTTATACCCGAAATACGAAAGCGTATCACATTTGATTAACTCAGGGCATCTTTCTCCCACTGGCAAACGTGTAGTTGTCAGTGCTCGTGGTGACATTTTCACAGTACCCAAGGAGCAAGGTGCAGTTGTGAATATCACGAAGAGTCCAGGAATAAGAGAAAAATATCCGGTTTGGTCACCAGATGCTAAGTGGCTTGCATTTGTTTCTGATGAAACTGACGAGAACGAAATATATATTGCGGAACCGAGTAATACAGGTAAACAGATACGCATAACATTTGATGGTGATTGCTATCGGTACCAGCCCGAGTGGTCACCAGATAGTAAAAAGCTATTATACGCTGATTCTAAGTACCGGTTGTTTTATGTTGATGTCGAGGATCGTAAGCCAGTACTTGTTGACACCTCGTCAATGTCCGGATTTTCATCTTATAAATGGTCACCTGACAATAAATGGATTGCTTATGTTAAATTAAGTGATAATCTGTTTGGCTCTGTTTATCTTTACTCAGTAGACAATAGAAAAATTCACCAGGTAACTGGTAATTTTTTCGATGAGGATGATGTCTGTTTTGACAAATCTGGAGAATATTTGTATTTTATTTCTTCAAGAACGTTCGATCCAATAATGGGTGATTTTAGCGAAATCGATATTTTCCCCAAGACCGGAAATATCTGTGTCATACCGCTCAGTCAAGAAACCCCATCGCCTTTTTTACCAGAAAGCAATGAAGAATCTATTGAAGAAAATAATGGCGCTGATGACAAAGAGGATGATATGCTGACCATTGATTTTGAAAACATTGATCAGCGCGTGCTCACGATCCCTGTGCCAGCGGGTAATTATCGTCAATTATCTGGTGCCGACAACAAAGTATTGTACCTTGAACGCGTAAGCTTGGATATAAGAGAAAGAAAGTACAACCTTCATTTCTATGATCTAAAAGAAAAAGAAGATTTTGTTTTGATAAAAAATATTGACGGTTATAACCTATCGAGTGACGGCGAAGTAATTTTATATAAAAGCGATGAAACATACGGTATTATTGAGCTCCTGGATAAAAAATATACGATTGGCGATGGTAAAATTACTACTAAAGACATCGAAGTCAAAATTGACCACCGTGCTGAACTCAATGAACTTTTTGCTGATGCGTGGCGTTTACAACGGGATTTTTACTATGACCCTAAAATGCACGGGCTTGATTGGCTCGAATTAAGAGCAAAATATGCTAAGTTTTTACCCCATATCGCGGACCGGGAAGATCTCACACGCATCATCTCGTGGCTATTCAGTGAATTGGGTGGTTCACATGCCTATGTGTGGAGTCCCAAAGAACGAGCAACAAAAGTAAGTATGGGTTTGCTCGGTGCGGAATTAGAACTCGATAAAGCAAGTGGTTTTTATAAATTCAAGAAAATATTAAAGGGCGAAACATGGAAAGATGATCGACGAGCACCGCTTACTGAACCAGGTTCAACAGTTCATGAAGGTGAATATTTGATTTCGATTAACGGTGAAATCGTACGATACCCTGATAATCCTTATGAATTCTTGGAAAATACTCTGGACAAACAGGTGACAATCCGCGTGACAAGTGCGCCAGATATTGCTGCGGCGCGAGAAGTGGAAATTAAACCCATATCTTTTATCAATGAACGCAAACTATATTATCTTGATTGGGTTGAGAATAACAAAAAGCTTGTGGAACGAGCAACAAATGGACGTATCGGGTATATCCATGTACCGAATACGGCAATTTGGGGACTTGAAGAGTTTGGCAAGTATTTTTTCAGTCAGGTAGGTAAAAAGGGACTCATTATTGACGTGCGCTTTAATAGTGGTGGTTGGTCCCCTTATGTATTCGTAAATTACTTACAGAGAAAACCACTCGGTTACTTTGTCCGGCGGACCGGCAAACCTGTTACTGATCCCTTTGCCGAGTTTTCTGAACGACTTGTATGTCTTATGAATGAATTCTCGGGTTCTGGCGGTGATATGTTTCCGTACTATTTTAGGAAATTAGAACTTGGACCTCTGATCGGAAATACAACCTGGGGTGGTTTGATAGCTACTGCGGGAAGAAGACTTATGGATGGTGGTGGTGTTGCAACACCGGTTTCCCGTTTCAGGAATATGGCAGGTGCGTGGGAAATAGAAAACGAAGGCGTTGTGCCTGACATATTCGTAGATGACCATCCAGACAAGTTACGAAAAGGCATTGATGCTCAACTTGATAAGGCAATAGAGGTAATCATCAAAGAGGAATAGAAGAACACCGATATTTTTTCTTGACCATTACAAAAAAAAGGTTATACTAAGGAGAACATATAATAGTTTCAGTGGATTTCGTTAGCATGTTACACTATTGTCACTCTGAATTTATTTCAGAGTCTCACTTTATCGAGGTAATAGGTAAGTTTTTCCTAAATTGTAGCGGTCGGATTTATCCGACATAATAAAAATATCCGAAAATTTGTGCGATGAATCGCACCGCTACAATAATTGCTACGTTTTTTATATCATTTTTAGGAAAAACTAAACTAT
>JAUWCU010000039.1 GCA_030609135.1 Candidatus Stahliibacteriota bacterium
GCACGATTCACGAATACGATTTTCCCCATTTCACCCAGTCACCGGTTCAGAGATGCCCGGTGTCGCTCTACTCCTTACTCTCTACGCTTATGACTGCGGAGTGCAGTAGCTTGCTACTGCATGCAACGGCAAGCCGTTGCACTCCATTTACTCTCTCCGCCGGAATCTCTCATCTTCCAATCTTCTTATCTTCATTCTTTTCCCGCACCCAGTGCCATTTCCTTATGCGTAAAAATACCTACGTACTTATCCGTATTTCCAGCAATTGATATGCTTTGCGTTTTTAATTATCATTCTTGACAAAATCATTATTTTTCGTATACTTTCTTTAAGTTTGTCCTTTCCAATTGGAAAAGGCGAGGAGTTGTTATGTTAAATTATGGTCAACATAGTATGAATATGGTCAGTACCTATGAAACTGACAAGGGCGGTAGCTTACGCGCTTTGCGCGTAGATAGTTATTAGGTTATTAGGTTACTAAGTTATTTATTATTTTCAATAGCTAAATAAACCAAGTTAACGAAATAGTTATGCACGGTAAAGGTGCTTTCAGCACGGTAATGGGTCCTTCGGACGGTTATGAGTTCTTCGAACGGGAACAAACAGAAACGGAGAATGGGTGAGACGGGGAAAGGGTGAGACGGAGAAACAAAGCATGGGAGAAACGGTGAAACGGAGACAAGTATCCTGTAGTTGTTTGATTTATCAGACATTGCCCGATTCACCCCGTTAGATAACTGTCTCCGTCGAAACTCCGCACTATTAAAACCACCATGTATCTAACGGGGTAAATCGGGCGACTACGATTTTCTCAATTACCTAATAACTTATCGAAGATCTCGATGGTAGCGAGATGAATGTAAATGAGAGAATTACTGAATAACTGCTTTTAGAAATTATCCGCTCATCTCGTTCTGTTCCCTCTCAGATATCTGAGGGTTTTAGAAAATCTTCGCTAAAGGAGAAGCATCGTTTTTATAGAATCGCTGCTACTTCTAGTGATGAAACGGAAAACCATTTAGTTGAAGCAAAAAATAATAATTATATAGTAAATAAGACCTATAAATCTTATTTGAATCGCGTTATCCAGGTTCGTGTTCTTTTATCGCGGCTTATGAAATCAATCCGTTCATTAGAAACCGCTCGTAAGAGCCATAACCGTTCACTATAGTGAACCATAACCGCCCCGCACTTTGCATAAGTGCGGTGGCCAGTCCCGCACGCCGAAGGTCTCGAGTTTTTCGAGAGGCAGTGCCATTTCCCGAAGGGAGAGTGAAATGAAGTACATTATTATAATTGTTTGTGTGTTTGTAGCAACGACAGCTTTTGCAGAATTCAACCGCACCAGTGGTCTCATTGATATCCCGACGGCGCGTGTTTTGCCGCATCTTGGTTTTCGTATTGGATTTGATGGGACAATACCACTTGGTTCGGCACCAGGCAATGAAGATTTTGAAGGGAATGTCCACATGGCATTAGGATTGGGTGATCAACTCGAGGTCTATTTCGATGTTTACTCTTTTTCAGATTTCACCCCGGCATTTGGTTTTTGCCATAATTTCTTAGGCGGTGAAATAATTGTTCTATCCTGGGGTATTCATCAGATATCATATGCGCTTGATGTTTCTGAAGTCGGGCATGGTGATTCAACAGGCTGGCATGACGACCTTATGTACTATGACGGCGATTATGAAAAGCCATTCGAGCTCGGTTCCGCATTTGTCGTTTCCACATATTCATTGACAAAGAGGGTACATGCTACAATTGGTCTGGGTCGAGGTCGATATGTGGGTTATGGAACTCATTCTCATTATTTCAATTCAAATCTCTATCATAAAAAAGGTGGTGATTGGGGTATTGGATTGATTGCAGGTGTTGAAATAATGTTTACTGACAGGATATCATTTCTGTTCGAAGGTGATAGTCGTGATCTCAATTTGGGTTTGAAATTCCGGTTCTTACCAGTTGAAATCGGCATTGCAATGAGTAAATTCGAATGGTTAATGTGGTCAGATATGAGTGATTACCAGCCCAGGCTTGCTGCATCAATATCATATGTACAGGATAAGAAAAAGGAAAAGCCAAAATCCGGGATGATCGCTGGAACTGTACACGATGCAGAAGGTGGAGTACTTGCTGCACAGGTCAGCATACTTGATTCAGAATATGACCCGAGGATTATTGATCCGGATATCGGGACATACAGTTTTAAAAAAGTAAAACCGGGTGCTTACGAATTATTTGCCAGTGCCAATGGTTATATTGGTTCCAAAAAAATATTAAAAGTCACCGCTGGCAAGACAACAATTTGTGATTTTGCTCTTATTAAACAAGCCCCAAAAACCGGGAGCATAAAAGGTAAAGTCGTTGATCTAAAGACTAATGAACCTTTGATTGCGAAGGTTTCAGTGCTTGAAACAGATAAGACTATTGAGTCTGATGCAAATGGAAATTTCGAGTTTACTGATCTTGCGCCAAAAATTCATGATGTAAAAGCAGTGGCGCTTGACTATGAAACTGGTTTCTACCCGGTAGTCGTATATGAAGGCAAACAGAGTGACCTGCTCATCAAGATGATCAAACGCGGTATGGTTATAACTTTAAAAGGAGTAAAGTTTGATCTGAATGAAGCAACTCTGAAACCTGAATCATATCCAATCCTTGATCAAGCTGCCGCGATCATTACAAATCATCCTGAGATATCGGTAGAAATACAAGGGCATACATGCTCATTAGGTAGTGATTCCTATAATTTGAAACTATCTGATATGCGTGCTAATTCAGTCCGTAATTACTTGATTATGAAACACATGATCGAACCCTACAGATTGACTGCCAAAGGCTATGGCGAAGCACAACCTGTCGCTGACAACAAAACTGAACAAGGACGGAAAAAGAATCGCAGGGTAGACTTCGTAATCTTGGAAGAATGAGGAAGAATGAAGCTGTGAAGATAGGAAGTTATGAGGCTAAGAAAAGAATGAAGTTAGGAAGTTTTGAAGTTATGAGGCTAAGAAAAGAATGAAGTTAGGAAACTATGAAGATAGGAAGTTATGAAGATGCGTAGTTGTGAAGCTGCGATTAAAGAAAATAACTCTAAATTGATTAGGCATTTTAGGCCGCTCGATGTTTATAAATTAGCGTTTGATTCTGCAATGCATATTTATGAACTAACAAAGAAGTTTCCAACAGTCGAGCGTTTTTCCCTTGTTGATCAAATCCGTCGATCATCTCGTTCGGTTTGTTCAAATGTTGCTGAAGCCTGGAGAAAACGTCGCTATAAGGCATATTTCAAGAATAAACTATCTGATGCAATGTCTGAATCATCTGAAACTCAAACATGGTTAGATTTCGCTTTGGCGTGCAAATATATTGATGATGATGTCTTTTCACATCTTGATTCATCCTACGAAACAATTATTTCCAAACTAAATGCCATGGAACGAAAAGCTGACACCTTTTGCTTCAATGAAAAATCATAGCTTCTTAACTACAGAACTTCGTAGCTTCTTAAGATATGTGTTGCTTTCCTTACTTTCATACACCGATACTCAAATCCGCAGGGCGTTCAAAACCGGGTTGACATATGAGAAATATAGAATATAATAGTAATAGTTTAGTTTTTCCTAAAAATGATATAAAAAACGTAGCAATTATTGTAGTGGTGCGATTCATCGCACAAATTTTCGGATATTTTCATTATGTCGGATAAATCCGACCGCTACAATTTAGGAAAAACTTACCTATTACGGGGATTGGAAGAGAAAACATTATACCTTTGGTTTGGAAGGGAGCCGTTGGCTTGAAAGGAGCCCGCCACAAAACATGTCGGGCTGGAAGTTAGCACTGCGTGCCTCTCGAAAAACTCGAGACCTTCGGCTGGAACAGTTTTAATTCCCTTCATTTTAAATCATTCCATTCGAAGAATCCATTCCAGTGTGAAACACTCATTTCTATACGAAGTATCTCTTCTGTGCGAAGCATCATTTCTCTCTTCTCCGATACTCCATTACCCCGATACCCCGTTACACAGTCCACTTCTTACCTCTTGCCTCTTACTTCTTACCTCTTGCCTCTTGCCTCTTACTTCTTACCTCTTGCCTCTTACTTCTTACTTCCTACTTCTTACTTCCTACTTCCTACTTCCTACTTATGTCTACCCTGGTTCCTCTCGGCACCAAATCAAACAACTCTGCGATATCTCGTTTCTTCATCCTGATGCAACCATGCGATGCCTGTTTACCAATCAAGTGCTCTTCAGCTATACCGTGGATATAAATGCAGCGTTTATAAGTATCAATACCTTTTCCTTTGTTCTTCCCTTTTTCTAAACCCAGCAGCCTCAGTATCCTCGTGGTTATCAAGTCTTTTTCACTATCCTCACCGATTTTAGCAATCTTCTTTGTATTCCGGCGATTTCGAAAAATCGCGCCGAGGCGTGCATGCCTGCCAATCTTTGAACAAATCACATGTTTTCCCAGAGGTGTCTTGAAACTACCGTCTTTGTTGCCGATACCATATTTAGATGTGGAAACCGGATATTGTTTTATAATCCTCGCACTTTTGTAAAACGTGAGTTTTTGTTTTGAAACACTGACGATTATTCGATAATCTACCACAATACTCTGTTATTGATTCAATTACCTCCATTATTTGAAAGAATCTTTCACTTCTCTCTTTCGTCTATGAATTCTCCTACAATAACCTTATCTTGAAACCTGATATCAAGATTCTCTATCGGCTCATTGTGTTTAATCACTGCATTGTCATGGAAAAGCTTCATTCTGTCAAAAGATCTACCCACTATACCATCACTCGCATAGTATATCAGACACGGCGAAATAACCTCGACGAATGACAAACTATCTCGCTGTAAGGCATCACGCATGGAGTACATGAGCCTACGAACGTGGAGCGGTGTCCATCGCGCCACATAACGGGCACCACACGATTTCGCTAAATGGGGGATGTTAAATGGCGATGCACTACTCATATCAGTAGTAGTCCCCATAAACGGAGTCTTCAGGAGAGATCTGTGTTCTATGAGAACATAGTAAATGAAATTGTTGATATAGATAACAAAAACATCCATACCCTTGGTCCCGATATTCAGAAGATCATCAGATCCTGCTATCATTAAATCAACATCGTTCAGAAAGACCACCACTTTCTTATCAGGGTTCTTCATTTTGAATTCTGAAGCATACTGAAGTACACTGCCATTCACTTTGTGGGCAGAATTGAACTTTAAATAATCGATAATCTTCCCGGTGCACCCAATACCTGATAACACGCACAGCTTCTCCACGTCAACCTTCAGTTTCTCAATAGTCTCAATAAAAATATTCACAACCGTGCCAATCCCACAACCCGGACACCACACCGAAGGTATTGAACCAACTTGTAAAAATTCATTAAACGGGTGGATTGGTCCAACGCCCTCTACTATACTTCTACTCATATTACTCCGAACATATAATAGTTTCAATTATGTTGTGGAACCTGTCATTCCGAATTTGTTTCGGAATCTCGATAAAGTGAGACTCTGAAATAAATTCAGCGTGACAATAGTGTAACATGCTAACGAAATCCACTGAAACTATTATATGTACTCCTTAGTAATTCAATTACCAAATCAGCGGGATGGGCATAATGATTAATTAAGGTTCTTGACTATTTCATGAGTGCAGCATCAATCATACCGTAGATCTGTCTATCCATGAAATTCCTCTGACCAGTAGCACCTGAAGGGCATGCCGCTATACATGAACCGCAACCTTCACATAATACAGCATTAACCTTGGCAATAAGCCTCTCATCGACAATTTCTAATTCCCGAGCACCATAAGGACACAATGGAATGCAAACTCCACAACCACTACAAATATCTTCATCGACACATGCTACTATAGGTTCGTGTTTCAACTCTTCAGATGAAAAGAGACCGGTTACTTTGCTCGCAGCACCAGACGCCTGAGCCACGACCTCAGGTATGTCCTTGGGAGCTTGCGCAGCACCAGCAACGAATACACCGGCAGATATACTCTCCACAGGTCTCAGCTTCGGATGAGCCTCTGAGAGAAAACCGTGTTTATCTGCAGCAATCTTGAGCTTACCAAGGATATCATTGATATCCCTATCCGGCACCATCGCCATAGAAAGCACCACCATATCGCATTCAATTTCAAGCTGTTTACCAATGAGTGTATCCACACCAAGAACATTGAGTTTTCCATTATTCCTGTAGAGCTTCGATACCTTACCACGAATATACGTAACATTTTCTTTCTGAGTCCGTTCCACGAACTCCTCATACCCTTTTCCACCAGCACGAATATCAATATAAAATATAATTGCCTCACCATCCGGAACCTTATGCTTATATAACATCGCATGCTTTGCCATATACATACAGCATATCTTCGAACAATAAGGCAAATGTTTTTCTGTATTCCTTGACCCAACACAACTCAAAAAGACAACACGCTTGGGTACTTTATTATCAGAAAGCCGCCTAACCTCACCAGCTGTTGGACCAGTCGCTGATAAAAGGCGCTCAAACTGCAAACCATTCAAAACATCCTCTAATTTACCACCACCGTACTCAGGAAGATTTTTTGCTGAATACAAATCATATCCGGTCGCGACCACCATGGCGCCAACCTTCTCCTCTACAATCTCTGGCTTCATATCAAAATCAATTGCCTTTGGCTCGCAAACCTCTGCGCACTTACCACATGCAATGGGTAAGAAACCCGGGCACAAATCAGCGTCAATCGTGTAGGTTGCTGGTATGGCTTGGGGAAAAGGCATGTAGATAGCCTTGCGGGCTACAAGATTCTCATCATACTCGCTGGGTCCTGCTACGGGACAAACATCAACACATTTGTCACAGAGTGTACATTTATCCTCAATCACATATCGTGGTTTCTTCATGATTTTCACATTGAAATTGCCTACGTATCCAGATACCTCTTGGATTTCACAATAGGTCAGCAATTTGATGTTTGGATGACGAGAGACTTCAACCATCTTGGGCGTCAAAATGCACTGTGAGCAATCGAGCGTGGGAAAGGTTTCAGAAAGCTGAATCATATGGCCGCCAATCGAGGGGTTCTTCTCCACCAACAATACCTCATAGCCAGCATTGGCGATATCCAGAGAAGCTTGTATCCCGGCAATACCACCACCAATAACCAGGGCTTTCCTCGTAACCGGTATGCTAATCGGTTCCAACGATTCATTCTGATTTACTTTCTCGATTATTGTTCTTGTTATCTTAATAGCCTTGAGCGTAGCTTCTTCTTTGTTTTCATGAACCCAACTACACTGTTCTCGAATATTAGCAATCTCGCATTGATATGGATTAAGCCCGGCTAATTCACAGGTTATCCGAAAAGTAGTCTCATGCAAAGTAGGAGAACAGCAAGCAATAACCACACTATCGAGTTTTTTCTCTTTAATAGTATCCTGAATTAATTTCTGCCCTGGCTCAGAACACATATACACATAATTCTCTACAAACACAACTCCAGGAAACTTACTAACCACATCTCTAACCTTTTCAACATCAACTGTTCCAGCAATGTTGCTGCCGCAATGACAAATAAAGACCCCTATTTTTTTACTCATTTTCGTCTCCTTAAAATATAATTATGAATTGATTGCGCGGCTTTTCGACCATCACCCAGAGCAAGGATAACCGTTGCATTACCCCTTATTGCATCGCCACCAGCAGCAACACCCTCGACATTGGTCATCAAATTTTTGTCAACTTCAAGCGTACCCCATCGAGTTGTCTCCAACTCAGGGGTTTGGTCAAGAAAAAGTCTATTAGGTTTATTTCCAAGGGCTTCAACAACTGTATCTAATTTCATAGTAAACTCGCTGCCCTCGATTTTTATAGGTCTGGGTCGCCCGCTTTTATCGGGTTCACCAAGTTTCATTCTAAGCAACTCAATACCAGTAACCCAACCGTCCTCATTACCGAGTACCCTTGATGGGTTAACCAACTCCATAAACCTTAATCCCTCTTCAAGGGCATGTTGCAACTCCTCTATCCTTGCCGGAGATTCTTTCTTTGTCCTTCGATAAAGCATATATACATTCTTGGCACCAAGTCGCAGCGCGCACCGCGCCACATCCATAGCTACATTCCCAGCTCCAATAACTCCGATTGCAGCACCACATACAATCGGCGTATCATACTCTGGAAACTCGTAAGCCTTCATCAAATTCGTCCGAAAGAGGAATTCGTTGGCTGAATAAAGTCCTTTAAGTCTTTCTCCTTCGATACCGAGAAATTGAGGTGCACCAGCTCCTGTGCCAACGAAGATTGCATCAAATTTCTTGCGTAGTTCATTAAACATTATGTTCTGACCAACAATATGATTCAGTTTAACCTCGACACCAATTTCAGTAAGATATGATACTTCATAGTCCACAATATCTTTGGGAAGCCTGAAGGCAGGAATACCATATTGCAGCACGCCACCGGCCTTATGCAGGGCTTCGAACATAGTTACTTTATAACCGTATTTCCGCAGGTCCACGGCACAACTAATGCCGGCGGGACCTGAGCCAATTATCGCAACTTGTTCAGGTCTTTCTTCTATGTGAAATTCTTCCTTGACACCATTTTCCATTGCCCAATCAGCTATAAAAGCCTCCAACTTACCGATATTTATTCCATTATCTGTATTAAAAAAAGGACAAACACCCTCGCATTGTTCTTCCTGCGGGCAAACACGTCCGGCAATTGCGGGTATCGCATTGTCTTTTTTAGCAATGAGAAAAGCCTCCTTGAAATTACGCGCAACAATTTCTCTTATCATCGCCTTGATGTCCATATGAACAGGGCACATTTTCTCACAAGGACCATGTATACACTGAATGCATCTTTGGGCTTCAGCAATCACTTCCTCTTCGGTATAGCCTAATGGTACTGAGCAAAAATTTTTTATACGCTGCTGGACTGGCTGTTCCTCCATAGCAATGCGTGTGCCGCCTATCTGGATCATTTTCTAACTCCTGCATTACTTGAATAATGATTCATCGCCTCAGACTCTTTTTCTTTAAACATCTCAAGGCGACTTACCAGATCCTCAAAGTTTACTTTGTGGGCATCAAACTCTGGACCGTCAATACATGCTAATTTCATTTCACCATCGATAAAGACACGGCAAGACCCACACATTCCCGTGCCATCTAACATGACAGAATTTAGGCTTACTATAGTTTTAATGTGAAGCGATCTGGTTATATCAGCCACTGCCTTCATCATCACAGGCGGACCAATAGCAATCACTCGATCAATTCCTCCAGAGTTCCTGTATTCATCCAATAGATTCGTTAGTACATCAGTCACAAAACCGTGGTGTCCTTTAGAACCATCGTCAGTAGCAACAGAAGTTCGAGAAATCAACACAGTTATCTCATCTTCTAATATCAATAGTGATGCGGTACGGGCACCGATGATTGATATAACCTCATTCCCAGCATCTGCTAACGCTCTTATGAGTGGATAAATGCACGCAATTCCAGTTCCACCGCCGATGCAGATAACCCGACCAAATTTTTTGATTTCGCTCGGTTTTCCTAAAGGACCCACGCAATCGAGGACTGCATCACCGACATTTAAAGTCCCTAATTGCATTGTGCTTTTACCCACCACCTGGAATATCAGTGTTATTGTACCTTTTTGAGTATCAAAATCTGCTACAGTTAAAGGAATTCGTTCGCCTTTCTCATTAATACGAACGATTACAAATTGCCCAGGCTCAAACCTCTGAGCTATATTAGGTGCTTCGATCTCAATGAGATAATTGCCCGGGCAGAGATCTTTTTTATCTACTATTTTGTATCTCATACGTTAACATCCGCTTCTTTTACCACCGTAACCCATATAGCAAAATCAGGACAAAACATCTCACACATTCCACAGTTTATGCACGCCTCAGGGTTTTTAGCAACAGGCGGGTGATATCCATTTGTGTTAAGTTCTTCAGATATCTCTAACACACTTGCCTGACAGATTTCTATACAGATACCGCATCCTTTACATCTTTCTTTTATTATATGAACTTCGGCTTTCATTTTTTGTCCACAAATTTTCCAAGTATAATCCTATTATGAACCCTGATATCAAGATCTTCAGTGAGTTCACCATGTTTTATTACTGAATTGTCATCGTAGAATTTCATTAGCTCGGCCGCATCACCAATTCTCTTACTATCTGGGTAATACATCAGGCAAGGTGAAATGACTTCGATTACAGAAAAACCACGTTTCGAAAGAGAATCTATCATAGAATACATCAGCCATCCAGCACGAAGTGGTGTCCATCTTGCTACATATGTAGCACCACATTCTTTGGCTAAGTGGGGAATATTAAATGGTAATTCAAAATTTTTATCAGCCGAAGCCCTCATGAATGGAGTAGTCGGAATAGCTTTATATTCTGTAATCGTATAAATAATATTATTAACGTGTATTACAAGAAGTTCTATACCCTTTTCCCCAATTTCAACTAAATCCTTAGCGCCAGATATCAGGAAATCGGCATTATTTGAGAAAACAACTATTTTTCGATCAGAGTTTTGAAGCTTAAGCTTAGCTGCATATTCAATTAAATTACCGTCTATTTTGTTAAAAGAATTGAATTTTAAATATTCAGCCACTTTTCCAGTACAACCCATACCTGATACAACACAAACCTTATCTGAAGAAAAACTCGATTTCTCCACGGCCTGAATAAATGTATTGATAACCGTCCCAATCCCACAACCTGGACACCAAACAGAAGGAACTGAATCTGTGTATAAAAAACAATCAGCTGGATGCGATTTCTCAATATTCTCAAGCATATAACAGTTTAAAGTTCAACGACTTCTTTTTGTTCCTTTAAGGTACTCCAGATTGCAAAATCCGGACAAATCATCCCGCACAAACCACAATTAATACAATCATCTTGATTCTTGACAATTGGGAAATGATACCCCTTTGTATTAAATTCTGTAGATATCTCCAGAACATCCATTGGGCAATATGTAACACAAAAATGACACCCCTTGCACATATCCTTTAATATATGCACCTCTCCCCGAGCAACTTTGACTCCGGTAGCGAAAACCTTCACTACAGCCTCCTTTCATCAAAATTCCTATCTTAATCAGAAAACTACGGATATCACAAATCACCTTTTATTATCGGTTGTCAAACATTGAAATGAACCAATATTCTTTGATTATACCATAAAAAAGTGGAAAGTCAAGACAGTGGTTCAACTGTAACTGTTCAAAACTTGGTGGACTAATGTAGTCGCACGATTCATCCCGCTTCGTATTATAATTCTATAAATAGAATTGCGGGATTCATCGTGCAAAATATAGGAGTTCATTAGCTTGCTAATGTGTTGTCCTATGCGCCCCTTCAATAAATTCAGGACAGGCATAAATGTCGCAACTACAAGTTTCCACCGAAAATTGAACAGTTACGTTCAACTCAAAGTAGCCGCCGAGGGAATGAGCCAAACGGTCAAGCTATACGCTCTGTTCTGCACCGCGGTAGCTCTATTGTGAATGTCGTTCCCTTACCAACTGCACTTTTAACAACAATTTTACCATTGTGATCTTTAATAATGCGATGACTAATAGCAAGGCCTATTCCCACACCATGAACAGCACCCTTAGTAGTGAAGAACGGCTCAAAGATCCTTTTAATATGCTCAGATTTAATCCCTGGACCTGTGTCAGTAAATGAAATTTCAATATATTTTTCATCTTCGCTAAGTTGCGATTTAATTGATAGATCACCCTTGCCATCCATCGCCTCAACAGCATTCATGATAATATTCATAAAGACCTGCTGGATTTGACCTACATCGATCTTAATTAGCGGTAAAGATTGGTCTAAATCATTTTTAAGATTTACATTATGGAATAGAGGCTGATTTTTTAAAAGGAATAGTGTTGTTTCAAGGATTTGATTAACTGAAGCCTCTTTAGTCTCGGGTTTTTTGTGACGGGCAAAGTCTAATAATCCCTTAACTATACTCTTACATCTTATAGCCTCATGATTTATTTTTTCAAGATTTTTCCTTTTCACATCATCTTCAGGCATACTTTTAAGGGCTATATCACAATAGAGAATAATACCAGTTAATGGATTATTTATTTCATGGGCAACACCAGCAGCAAGCTGTCCAATTATTGCAAGCCTCTCTGCCTCAGCCATCTTGGCTTGAGCGAATTCTTTGATCTTTGTATCCTGGTTCTTTATCGAAGTAACCATGAAGTTGAAAATATTGCCAAGCTTACCTATTTCATCATCTGATCGTATGTTAACTTGCTGTGTGAAATCGCCATCAGCAATACGTCTTGAAGCAATAGTCAATCTGCTTACTGGCTTAACAATACTATTTGCCAGAAGAAATGACAAAGCCAATGCGATTACAATACCAAGTATTGTAATACCTATGAAGGTCGAGACAACACTAAACCTCATTGCAGTAAATTTATCTTCAAGAACGCCAACATATAGAATACCGATGACATTCTCATTGATATCCCTTATTGGTCCATAGGCAGTGATGTACCAATCATTAACGACATATGCTCGGTCAATCCATGGAACGCCCTTTTCTATTACCTGGCTGTATACTTCTTCAGAAATTCGCGTGCCAATAGCCCGCGTACTGTCATCACGCAACACATTTGTAGAAATACGTAAATCTCCTTGAAAGATAGTTGCCGTGCCCATATCTTTCCCTTTATATTTCTTACCTTTATAGACTATATTTTTTACTTTATCAACAATTTCATAATTTCGATTGAGTAAATTCCCACCATATAAGACACCAATTAAAGTCCCATCATAGTCAAAAACAGAAGCCGCTCCCATTATTATCATACCTGAAGTCTCTTCTACTTCGGCTCTTGGTCTTGCCTTGGAGGTTGGTACCAGCTCTATCCTGGCTTGTTCAGCAAGGTATTCGCTTTCCTTTACCAATTCTTCTCTGGTAAGAATCTGCGTGGCGACCACTGGCTGCTTTTCTGAAAGCACGCAGTTGACTATTTCATTATTTGTTTTATCACCATACAGCATAGAATTTCGTGTCCGCACAAGAACGCATCCCTTTGCGTCAACCAATGTCAAGATGTCCAGGGATTCCGTTTCCCTTATCCTTTGTAATTCTGTTGTCAACTTCTCTCTGTCGTTTGCTAATATTGCATCTTTCAGGAAGAATCGTATAGCTGTAAACCTAATAACATCTCTTATGTCTTTGCTCTCTTCGTAATATACCTCTCGTGCTGAGTTAAGGTCAAGCCTGACCTTGTCTTGAGCCTGTCTTACAATTGTGTTACCAATTAACTTCACCCCCACAACCGTGCTAATGAGACCACTTATGAGTACTACTGATAATAAACTCACAATCAATTTTGTCTTTAATAAAATCTTCATATCAAGAGTTTACTCAAAACAGTATTATAGTCAAGAAATCGATAAAACGACGCTGATTCTGTGAGTTTAGGTGTGTATGAGTGTTAAAGGCTCAGGGAGCCGAGCGTACCGATCTTCTCTATGAACTCATTAACCACCTGCTGGAATTTCGCTCCCTCTCCAGCTGAAACCCATTCGAGTTTGAGCCGACGTTGATCTATGCCAAACTGCTCAAGCATTAACTTAAGCATATAATATCTTCTTAGGGTTTTGAAGTTACCTGATATATAGTGGCAGTCACCAGGATGACAACCGGTAATTAATACACCATCTATTCCTCTCTCAAATGCGCTCAATACAAACTCTGGCTCAATCCTGCCCGAACACATAGTCCTGATAACTCTAAAGTTAGGCATAATCTGGAGTCTTGAAACACCAGCCAGATCTGCTCCAGCATAGGAACACCAGTTGCAACAGAAGACAAGGATTTTTGGTTTAGAATTATTCACTTTCACTCCTTACGAAGAAATCACAAATCCCAAGCACCAAGCTCCAAATAATATTTAAATCCCAAATTCTAAAAAGGAAAAAATACTTATTCAGTGTTTGAAACTTGGTTCTTGGAACTTGAAGTTTGGAACTTGTCTCTTGAAATTTGTCCCGCTCTGCGGGAGAATTTCTAATCTTGCTTCTTACTTCTTGCATCTTGCCTCTTACTTCTTGCATCTTGCTTCTTACTTCTTGCATCTTGCTTCTTACTTCTTGCATCTTGCCTCTTACTTCTTGCCTCTTGCTTCTTACTTCTTGCATCTTGCTTCTTACTTCTTGCCTCTTGCTTCTTACTTCTTGCCTCTTGCTTCTTACTTCTTGCCTCTTGCTTCTTACTTCTTGCATCTTGCCTCTCCTATTCCTCCAGCGCATCAATCATCGCCATGATCTGATGTTTTGTGAAACCATACTGCTCCATTGCCCCAGATGGACACGCCGCCACACAAGTACCACAACCCTTGCATAATGCCTCGTTCACTTTAGATTTTCGCTCAGTATCCTCAATCACAATTTCAATTGCCTCGAACGGACATAACCCACTACAAATACCACAACCAACACATAGTTCTTCATTGACATGGGAAACTGCTGCCTCAGCATAATATTTATCATGAGCAATAATAGTCGTAGCCCTTGCTACAGCCGCCTCAGCTTGACTTATCGCCTCATCAATACATTTTGGACTGTGTGCCATACCCGCAACAAAAACACCCTCGGTCGCAAAATCAACCGGTCTTAATTTAACGTGCGCTTCAAGAAAAAATCCTTCATCATTCAGAGGTACCTTTAACATCTTTGCCAGAACTTCGTTATCTTTTTCTGGCTCAATCCCGGTTGAAAGAACTAAAAGGTCAGAGCAAAGTTCAATCTTCTCTCTTAAAATTGGTTCAAATACTGAGATATTTAACTTACCGTTATTGCTGTGTATCTCAGGTTTTGAATCATCATCATATCTAATAAAGATAACCCCAGCCTCTCTTGCATTCCTATAAAAATCTTCTTTAAAGCCGTATGTCCTTACATCGCGATATAGAACATAGATATTCGCCTCAGGATTTACTTCCAGAAGCTTCAATGCATTTTTTACTGCCTGGGAACAACACATTCTGCTACAGTATGGATGGTCATCATCTCTTGAACCAATACATTGAATCATGACGACAGATTTGGGATTTGGGATTTGGGATTTGGGATTTGAAATTTGTTCCTCCAATTCCCTCTGTGTAATGACCCTTTTATCTTGACCATATAAATATTCAGTAGGCTTATACTCCTGAGCACCGGTAGCAACAATTACTACACCATGTTTAAATTCTTCCTTTGTGCCATCGGTAAAGGAAATCTCAGTCTCGTAATTTCCAATATATCCGGAAATTGATTTGATGTCAGCTCCAGTAAATACCTTTATCAATCCAGTCTTTTTTACCTTTTCAATAGTTCTTCTTAAAAACCTCTGGACATCTCTTCCTTCAATTGTATAATAGATATGTCTCAGATTGCCACCCAGTTCCTTTTCTCTTTCAACTAAAAAAACCTCAAAACCCTGCTCAGCAAGTGAGAGGCTCGATACCATTCCGGCAATTCCGCCACCAATCACTAATGCCTTTTGAACTACATCAATCTCGACCCGCTTTAACGGCATAAGTAATCGTGCCTTGGCAACTGACATCCTTACTAAATCTTTCGCTTTTTCGAATGCCCCCTTTGGCTCGTTCATATGAATCCAAGAGCACTGGTCTCTTATGTTTGCCATCTCAAAAAGATAAGGGTTCAGTCCGGCCTCTCTTATTGTTTCACGGAAAAGGGGTTCGTGGGTCCTTGGTGTACATGAAGCAACAACCACACGGTTTAATTTATGTTCTTTAATCATTTCAACTATTCTTTTCTGCGTATCCTGAGAACAGGTGTATAGATTATCTTCAGCATAGACAACATTAGACAGGGTCTTTGTGTATTCAACTACGCGCGGCACATCAACATAACCGCCAATATTTATTCCACAGTGGCAGATAAAGACACCAATTCTCGGTTCTTGATTTAAAACATCCAATTCAGGAGGATATTCCTTTTTTGTTATTAGAGTATTTCTTGCTGAAGCCAGAAGACCCATTGCCTTTGCTGCTGCACCTGATGCCTGGGTTACTGTTTCAGGAATGTCTTTTGGTCCGGCAAATGCGCCGCAGACATAAATACCATCTTTTATTGTATCAACTGGCATGAATTCCGAGGTGCGGCAAAAACCATATTCATTCAGATTAACCCGTAATCTTTTTGCTAACTGAGCTGTCCCTTCCTTTGGGACCAGACCGACCGAAAGCACAACCACATCAAATTCTTCTTGTTTTATCTCACCAGCTTCACTTTCATAGTGTACTATTGGATTCTTTGTCTCTGAAGCTTCATCAATCTTCGATATTCCGGCCCTGATAAATCTAACCCCGTATTCATTCTTTGCCCGTTCATAATAAGATTCAAACCCTTTACCAAAGGTCCTTATATCCATACAAAAAATTGTTGTCTCAAGTCCTGCTTTAGCGTGCTCCTTGGCAATAATTGCTTCTTTGATAGCATATGTACAGCATACCGATGAACAGTAGCTCTGACCTGCATGGGGATCTCTTGAACCGACACATTGAATAAAGGCAATTCTTTTTGCTTCCTTTTTATCACCAGGTCTCAGGACATGGCCTTGAAAAGGACCTGAAGCAGAGAGGATTCTTTCAAATTCTATTGAAGTAACAACATTTTCGTATCGTCCATACCCGTATTCGCTCTTCTTTTTTGCATCATATTCATCAAACCCAGGTGAAAGGATGAGCGAACCAACATTTATATCAATTACTTCTTCTTTTTGGTCAAAATTTATCGCATCTGCATCGCAGAATTCCTGACAGATTTTACATTCTCCAGTCTGTAAATGCACACAATGTTCTTTATCAATTATAGCATAATTGGGAACTGCTTGAGGGAAAGGAATATATATTGAAGGTCTTTCTATTAAACCCTCATCAAATTCAGACCGGATTGGTATGGGCCTATTTTTTGTAATTTCTTCAAGCTTTATCCCCTTAGTTGGACAGACAAAATAACAAGCACCACAGGTTTGACACACATCTGATTGAACATCAAATGCGGGCTCCACCTTTCGTCTTATCCCTCTATGAGCAAAGCTAATTGCACCTCTTCCCATCCTCTCCTCACACATACGCACACAGAGCCCACAAAGTAAGCAATCCTCATTTTTCCTGGCAATCCTTATCTTATGCACGCCTAATTTTTCTGCCAATTCTTGAACTGGTTTTGCATCCGGACACCGGGCAAGTAACAATTCTACCATTAGCTTACGAGTTTTTGCTACTCTATCGGTATTCGTCTTGATTGCTAAGCCATCCCTCGCTTTATAAATACAAGAGGCTTGTAATGAAGTTTTGCCATTCTCTATTATCTCTACCAAACAAACACGGCATGCTCCATAAGGGGTTAACCCTTTATGATAACAGAGAGTGGGTATCTCTATTCCAAGTTTTTGAGCTGCCTCGAGAATGGTTGTTCCTTGTTCAACCTCGGTTTCTTCTCCATCAATAGTGAACTTTACCATTTTACCTCTCATAGTTTTTGCGCATCTCCCTTGTATTCAATTTAAACTTTACATTATCTCTTTGGTGTTCGTACACAAAGTCTACCCCTGGATTGCCAGCAATTAAAGTGGAAAGTGTCTCCTTTATATCACCTAATGGCTTACGGTCAATATGGCTATACTGGAAGGTAGCTTTGATGATTGTTCCTTGACCAACCTTTGATTTTATCTCAATATTGCCATTACTCTCCCTTGTTGCCTGTGCCAGGAGTGATAGACCAAGACCTACCTTTCGTGTGGTTCTGGTAGTATAGAATGGATCAACGGCCCTCTTGATACCCTTTTCATCCATTCCCCAACCATTGTCTTCTATCTCAATAGTAAGTAAATCTCTTTTCATATCCTCAATGACTCTTATTCTAATCATTGAAGCCTCTGCTTCAATTGAGTTTTCCACTATATCTAAGATGTGTAAGGATAGATCTTCCATCTTGGTTAAGTAAGCCTTTCTTTATTTCACTGACGCTTGCCTCATTAATCAAAAAACTTGTTGTACTCTTACCAATATCTTCTATAGTATGCGCATCAGAAAATGTAATCAGTGGGAAATTTGATCTTTGAGCAAATTTAAGTCGCTCGTTTTCCAGAGAGACCTTTGGTGATATCTCTAAACCATCCAGGTTCAAACCATCAGGGATAAATCCCAATTGACCAATGATACTAAACCTTTCACGGTCAATATGAGATGCGATTGCCAAACCATCTAAAGAATGTATTGTATCAATAACCTTCTCTATTGATAACTCAGTTGCTCCAATCAAAAGTCTTTTGTTAAAGCCTAAAGTTTTATTCTCTTCATCAACTATAATTTGCTCTCCGAAAATTTTTTCATCATTTATCCCGGACAGATTATCATAGATAATTTTCTGAAGCTCAAATAAATTGTTCTCCTTATCAAAAAAAGCCAGGATATGCACCTCTTCCCGTGATGTAATTTCAATTCCTCCAATGACCCCTAATTTTTTTCTCTCTCCGGCTCTCTTCACTGCCATTACATTCTCCGCCGAATTATGGTCACAGATTCCAATAACATCCAAACCTTTCGATTTCGCTTTTTGGACTATCTTAGTTGGTATCATTTCCGAATCGGCACAAGGAGATAGGCAAGTATGAATGTGTAAGTCCATTCTAAACCTCCTTAGCATTTTCTGTAGCTCTCCCAATACCGAGCTCATACAGTCTGCCAACTATTTCGAAGGCAGACAATTCAGTTACCATAACTGGAATATTCTCTTGCTCTGCCTTTTTCAAAGTTTCGTCTTCGGGTTTTCTTTTGTTGACAATAATAATCCCGGCGAGTTCTTTTAATGTAGCAACAGCAACTATATTCGGATGGGTTTGCAAGGTAATCCAGATGTTGCCTTTCTTAGAATTGGCTATGACATCGCTGAGCAAATCACTGACATAGCCACCTCTTATTTCCCTATCAAAATCACCACTTGCCGACATTACTTCGAGATTTAGCTTTTGTATAATCTCTTTAAGTGTAATCATCTCTGATTTAAATAGATAATAGCCTCAAGATGTGTTCCTTTTCCAACTTTTGAGGTCAGATTCATTTTATCAGCGCAATTTTTAATATTCAACAATCCCATCCCAGCACCAAATCCCAATTCCCGTATCCGCTCAGGAGCAGTAGAGAATCCGGGTTGCATCGCTTGTTCAATATCAGGAATACCGGGTCCAGAATCAGATGCTTCAATTTTAATCCGATGAGTTTCCACAGAAACTGTTAATTTACCTCCCTCAGTAAAAACAACAATGTTCATCTCTGCCTCATATGCAGCAATTGCCGCTCGCCGAACCGAATCAGGTTGAATGCCCAGACGAGAGAGTGTCCTTTTAAGTCCACTGGCAGATTCTCCAGCACGATTAAAGTCCTCACCTACCACATTGTAGTGAAAGGTCAAAGTAGTCCTGTCAGCAACGATGTCTTCAAAAATGTGACTCGCTCTATACCTATGAATTTCCTCCTTATGATAATCAATCTCTAACTTCTTAAGTAATCCCTTAATGATATCACCTTTGGTGATGATGCCAACTAACTTTCCCTTACCACGTTCAATCACAGGAAAACGACCAAATCCATACTCGTCGAACTTCCTGACAGCGTGAACAAGTGGTTCATCAGCATATAAAGTTCTCACTTTCTTAGTCATCCTTTCCTCTATAGGAATATTTATTTCCCCTTTTGCCAGACATTTCATGAAATCTTCAATACTTATAATACCAATCAATTTACCTTTATCTACAACTGGAGTCCCGGATATACGCTTTGTGTGCAATATATTTCTCAATTTATAAATTGTTTTTTGGGGACTCACAGTAACCACTTTCTTAGTCATCACATTTTCCACTTTTAACTCATAGGTCAACTCTTGGATCTTGGTATATTTCTTATCCTCAGCCATTTTTTTTCTTGATATCCAAATAACCTATGCCAATAAGTCCATTTGCATATAATCGCCCGCAGCTTTCAAACATGGGTAAATGTGTCATCAACATAGGTAGATTCTTGCTTTTAGCCAATTTAATTACCTTTTCGTCAGGCTTTTTACCACGAACAAAACAGATTGCCTTAATATCAGATATCTCCGATGTATACACGACCTGCAGATTTGTTAATCCTGTTAAAAGAAGGGCACCTGGTTTGGCAAAGGCTAATATATCGCTCATTGAATCAGCAGCGCATCCTATCTTTACTTCTATTTTCAGGTTATCTGATCCTATAATAACCTCTGCCTCAAGAATCTCTTTTACTTCATTAAGTATCATACTCTCCCCACAGCTTTTTTGCCATCTTCAGTCTCCAGATCACACCTGAGACACCGACTTGCTTCTTTAATCGCCATCTCTTCAGTAAAACCTAAAGATACTTCTCTAAAATTTTTAATTCTCTCCTCAGGAAGTAAATTAGGCATTTCGGGACGCTTTGCTTCGCTTAATTCTTCTATTTCTTTTTCAGTTAACTCAACTGGCTCAATGTATACTGAAGGTCTGGTTACTTTATATTCTCTTACCAAATTCTCTCCCCTTAAATATTTACCAATGGATTCAGCTGCTAACTTCCCTGCAGCAATAGCTTCTATAACAGTACTAGGTCCAGTCACCACATCTCCACCAGCAAATACACCTTCCCGACTTGTTGCCAGTGTTTCTTGTTCTACCTCAATAGTTCCCCAACGAGAAATTTTAATACCATCCTTTTCAGTTAAAAAACCTGTATCCGGTTGCTCACTAATTGCAGGTATCAAAATATCCAACTCGATTGTAAATTCTGAACCTTCAACCGGAACAGGTCTTCTTCTTCCACTCTTATCAATCTCGCCCAATTCCATCCGGATACATTCTATTGCTGTTAATC
>JAUWCU010000116.1 GCA_030609135.1 Candidatus Stahliibacteriota bacterium
TGAATATTCTATTGCGCTCATTACCACGGCAGGTGACGTGATAATATGCGCCTGGATATTGGATCCTTAATTGCCTCGCCATGGTTCATTATATCACAAATAAAGACGCTGTCAATGTTGAATGTTGAGATTTGACCCCAAATCCGATCCAAATGTCCATAAATGACAAAAAAATTCGTTGTTGTGCTATGGGGTATCTTCATGATAATAGCTACGGTAAATAATATCATTTGACTTTCTTCATTATTTCGCTATTATAGAGTGCTTTGAGACAGCTGCGAGTACTTATCTGTTCTGATGCCTATTACCCACACCCTGGTGGTGTTTCCGAATACATGCATTTCTTGGCTAAATATCTGAGAAGACTCGGCAATGATGTAGTCATTCTCGCACCCAAATATCCTACGGTTTACAATGATGACTCTCATGTCAAAAGGATTGGAAGGTGCTATTTATTTAGAGCCAATAGGGCAACGATAACCATAACCCTTCATCCTAAATTACCCTTTTTGGTTAGGAACTATATCCGGGAACAGAATTTTGATATTATCCACACCAATGGGCCTTTGGGCTGGAACCTTCCGTACTGGGCATTTCATTATTCAAAAGCAGTCAATATAGTAGCATTCCATACTGCGTTTACCGGCATCAATCTTTACAAATTTGCCAAAGTTATCTTCAAACACCGGTTTCAGAAGAAAATGCACGGTGCAATATACGGTTCAAAAACAGCCTGGAAGACAACGCATCCGCATTTCCCTCTACCATATAGAATAATCCCCTACGGTGTTGATATCGAAAGGTTCAACCCAGTTATTCCTGCTCTGGATAATTTCCCTGACAACGTACCAAAGATCCTTTTTTTGGGCAGGTTAGACCCAAGAAAAGGACTCGATCATCTCCTTGCTGCATATCCACTGATAAAAAAGAAAATCCCCGAGGCAATACTGATTGTCGTCGGCTCAGGTCCATCTATTGAGCGCTATAAGAACTCAATCCCGGCTAAGCTTCGTGATTCAGTGTTTTTTGAAGGTCATGTACCAGCTCAGCTCATCCCGCGATATTACGCCACGTGCGACGTCTATGTTTCACCGGCAACCGGTGGCGAGACTTTTGGCATCGTACTTACTGAAGCAATGGCAACAGGCAAACCAGTTGTGGCGTCAAATATACCCGGGTATAATGAAGTCATAGAACACGGTATGAACGGGCTGCTTTTTGATTTTAAAAGCCCTGACGATATCGCAGACAAAGTGTCCAAAGTGCTCTTGGACAATAAGCTCAGAAAGCGTCTCAGCAAAGGCGGCCGGGCATTTGCGCAAAAAGTGTCATGGCAAAATATCGCCCGGCAAGTGCTCGATTATTATAATGAACTATCTAAGGAGGTATGATGAAATATCTGTTCCTTGTCCTTTTAGCTCTTGTCATGTGTGCAGGGCCAAAAAATGGACAAACCAAACTAGCATTGGAAAAAGGTACGTACATGCATATAAACGTAAAAGACTATGGTGAGATCATTGTAAAAATGTACAAAGAAGAAACACCCAATAATGTAGCTAATATTGTCAAGCTTACTAATGAGGGTTTTTACAACGGCCTTACTTTTCACCGTATTATCAAAGGTTTTATGATTCAAGGCGGCTGTCCGCGCGGTGACGGGACCGGCTCACCAGGTTACCGAATTGACGATGAAATATCATCAAAACTGACCCACCTGAAAGGAACTGTTGCCATGGCTAATAGCGGTCCTAATACAAATGGCAGCCAATTCTATATCTGTCTTGAACCACAACCCCGACTTGATGGCGGTTATACTATCATCGGCAAGGTAATCACGGGCATGGATATTGTCACCCGGATCGGCAATGTCAAAACCGGCCCTATGGATCGACCAAGTACTCCGGTAATCATGGAAAAAATCCGGATTGTGGAAATAGACTAAATCGCATAGTATTAAACCATTGCCACCTGGTAATAGTCTAAATTTCATAGAAGGAGGTATTAAATGAAAAGGAACCTATTACTATTGGTCGGGCTTATGATCATAACATCTTATGGTTTTGCACAAGAATTCGACCGGCCAGGACATTGTGGGCACGAAGCCAGACATCAACCCAAACACATGATGAAATTAGAAATGCTTGACCTAAGCCCTGAGCAGCAAGAAGAAATTGAAAACTCAAGGTACGAAGTTGAGAAAAAAGTAATCCCGCTGCGCGCTGAAATCCAGCTCAAACACCTTGATATGCGAAAAGAAATGAAGGCAGATAACCCGAACCGCAGCAAACTCATGAACCTCACAAAACAAATCAGCGATTTACAACTGAAGACAAAACAGCTTATGTTAGACCAGAAATTGAAGATCCATTCGACCCTTACACCCGAACAAAGAGAGCAATTGAAAAAACCAATGCATAAAACTATGGAAAAGAAAATGATTAAGAAAATGCACTGAGAAGTTTATAAACTGCTTATTCTTGTCAACCTCCCCTTAAAGGGGAGGTTGACCCCTTAGACAATTCAACAACACCCTATTGCACCTGTGAGTATATTACTCCCCTTTAACAATCTCTTCTGAATTTATCAGAAACTTGTAGATGGAGTGCAACGGCTTGCCGTTGCATGCAGTAGCAAGCTACTGCACTCCGTAGCCATAAGTCTGATTTATCAGACAATGCCCTCTTCTGAATCTATGTCTTGACTCAGGTGTACTAAAAATTATAATAACCAAATGCAGTCAGACAAACCCCTAAATTACCGGTTCATTACCCTGGTGATTATAATCGGCTTCAGTTTGAGGATCATGTCCATGATTGTGCTGAAAAGCTACATAGCGCCGCAAGCGTGGGAGTATGGTGATATTGCAGAAAATATCGTGGAAGGTCGCGGCTTTTCTCGCATCAATGAATTCAGCCATACTATAGAAAACACCTCAAGCCACGCTCCGCTATATCCTTACTTTCTCAGTTTCTTCTACCAATTCGGACAAAAAAACCGGGTTTACTTGATTATCCAATTAATCCAAATACTCGTATCTGCTTTGACTATATGGATTATCTACAAAACTACGCTATTGTTATTTAATAGACTGTCAGCAATCATTGCCGCATCAGGGGCGTCTTTGTACCCTCCCCTTATCTACTATTCAACAAAGCTAACCCCTACGGTGTGGACCGTCTTTTTCATGAGCCTGACTATCTTTTTTATACTAAAACTCAAAAACAACTCTCTGAGGACTACTTTTCTCTGCGGTCTAACCATGGGTTTATCTATATTGACTAACCCTATTGCTTTTGCATTTTTCCCAGGGCTCATTATATGGTATCTTGTAAAAAAACCTGTTGGATTCAGAAAGCTCTGCCTGCTTATTTTAGTAACACTTGTTGTTCTGGTACCCTGGACAATCAGAAATCACAAAATCCACCACCGCCCCGTCCCGGTTACAACGCAGTTTTGCAAGAATTTCTGGATTGGTAATAACCCAAATGCAACGGGCACTGATTACTACCGAGTATTACGAAATGACAAACCCATTTTCGTGCTAATGACCAGCACATTACCGCGAGCGGTTAAGCACGACCTTGGTAGACAAACTGAAATAGAACGCTCAGATTACTTCCTCAACCAGGGACTTGTATTCATCGTGCAAAATCCTGGCAAATCTATGAACCTGCTATTCACCAAAGCCTTCTATTTCTGGTGGTTTGCACCTCCTGAGATAAACGGCTCAGTCGACGCGATAAAGTACCGGGTAATAAACACCATGATCTATGTACCACTCCTTGTTCTTGGTATTATCGGCATAGTATTGTCCCTGAGCCACAACTACAAAAAGCAGTCTTTAGTGCTCATCCTTGTGTTAATCATTATCTCAGCAACATATATCTTTACCCATGTCGGTCTTGCAAGATACCGAATGCCAGTCGAAGCGATTTTGATAATTTTTGCCAGTCTTTCTCTTACTAAGTTCAAGAGATACTTCACAAAGAAGCAATTGTAGACCGAAGTAGCAAGACTTGTATTCAGAAACTTGAACAGATTGTTTAATAGCTGTAGTTGTCCAACAATTGGAAACGTGATTTTGTAGTTGTTTGATTTATCCCGCTTCGTATTATAATTCTATAAATAGGATTGCGGGATTTATCAAACATAGCCCGATAAATCGGGCGACTACAATTGATTAAATCATTCTTAAAAAGGGAGAGAAATATACAAAATACTTGGAACTGAGAACCACCTGTTTTCTCTTCGAGCGACCCCGCACTTTTACAAAAGTGCGGGGGAGTCGAGAAGTACCTTAGTGTATGTTCTCGACAAGCTCGAACCATAATATTTCACTCTTCGAGTAAATCCCACAGAACGGGGCGCATCGAGAAGTTCCTTTACAACGCAGAATCAAGGAATAAAGATGTGTCCAAGTTTCTGTTGTATTATATTGACATTAACGACATTATGAATATCATTCTCTAAACATCACTCGCATTTTCAAAAATAAGGAGGTAAAATGGCAAAAATTTTGAGTGGTAAAGAACTATCAACCAAGATGCGTGAAGAAATGAAACAAGAAATAGTTGATCTTAAAGATAAATATGATATCGTTCCTGGACTTGCTGTTATTCTTATTGGTGATGATCCTGGCTCCCTGTCCTATGTACGGAATAAAGAAAAGGCGTGTGCCTCAATTGGTTTAGTATCGCGTAAGTATGAATTCGGAGCTGACTATCCTGAAGCAGATGTTTTAAAACTCATTGATGAACTTAACCAAGACAAAGCAATACATGGAATTTTAGTACAACTACCATTGCCCGATCATATAAGTGAAAACAAGGTCATATCAGCAATAGAACCAGACAAGGATGTTGATGGCTTTCATCCAATAAATATCGGTAAAATGATGGTTGGCTCACCAATTTTTCTTCCCTGTACGCCGTACGGTATTCAGCAATTGCTACTGCGCAACAATATCGAAATTGAAGGCAGTCATGTCGTAATCGTAGGAAGGAGTAATATCGTAGGAAAGCCACTCGCCATGATCCTCGTACAAAAAAAGCCAGGGGGCAATGCGACCGTCACGCTCTGCCATACGCGAACAAGAAATATGGGTGATATAACTAAATCTGCTGATATCCTAGTCTTAGCCGCGGGCAAACCCAATTCTGTAACTGCTGACATGATAAAACAAGGTGCTGTAGTAATAATTGTCGGGCAAACATGGATAGAAGATAAAACAAGAAAAAGTGGACATCGAGTCGTTGGTGATGTAGATTTTGACGAAGCGAGTGCAAAAGCGAGTGCGATAACACCAGTCACTGGTGGCGTTGGACCAATGACCATAACAATGCTCCTTAATAATACAATCCAATCGGCAAAAAGATACGCAGGTATTGAGTAATCATGCTGGACTTTAGACCCCTCGAGTACAAACAGAACGAAAACTCGATAACGATTCTGGATCAAACTCAATTGCCAGGGAAAGAGACATATGTATGTCTGAAAACTGTGGACGATGTGTATAATGCGATAAAAAACATGAAACTGCGCGGCGCTCCGTTGATCGGTATTGCCGCTGCCTATGGCGTTGTCTTAACAGCTCATTCAAACGCGCTCGAGAGCATACTCGAAGCAGCTGACTATTTAGGAACTGCCCGACCTACGGCAGTTAACCTTTTTTGGGCAATCAAACGTATGAAAGATGTTGCGGTTAAGTCAAAAAACCTGTTCGAAGAACTTTTGAAAGAAGCACAAGCAATTGAGCAGGAAGACCGAAATGCTTGTCAGTACATCGGCCAATATGGTAGTGAATTGGTAAAGGTACGTGCTAAGATCATGGTTTACTGCAATGCTGGCGCTTTGGCTACCAGCGGTATTGGCACGGCGCTCGGTATTATCTACACGGCAGAAAAGCAGAATAAGAAACCGGTTGTCTATGCTTGTGAAACCAGACCACTATTGCAAGGGGCCCGACTGACTTCCTGGGAGCTCACGAAGAACCGTATTAAGACCTATGTTATATCTGATAATATGGCTGCTACTTATATGCCGAAGATGGACCTGGCCGTTGTAGGTGCAGACCGCATTGCGTTAAACGGGGATACTGCTAATAAGATCGGCACCCGCGGCTTGGCAATCATTGCCCGATATAATAACGTACCGTTCTATGTAGCAGCACCACTCTCCACTTTTGATTTTAGTATCGAAACAGGCACTGAGATACCGATCGAAATGCGCTTTGAAGACGAACTAAGAAAATTCAATAATAAAAAAATCGTTGCTGACCGGGCAGAAATTTACAACCCTGCATTTGATATTACACCAGCTGATTTGATAAGTGGTATAGTAACCGAGAAAGGTATCATAGAACAACCAGATCGAACGAAAATAGAAAGACTCAAGAATAGTGGTTTAAACGAGTATTTATGATAGGACTCCTATTGTTTCTTGTCAGCGTTGATTCACTACCGCCGATCCCTGACCTATCCCAGGTAATATTCCCAGAACCGCACCTGTGGTTAGAACCAGCCGAGAAAAGTGTCGAGCTCGGTTCTTATGGAGGTCAGTATTTTGGCGGTTTGTGTGATATTATGTTTAAGAATTTCGGGCTTTCTGCCTTGTACGATCAACGTGAGGATTGGGATTCAGTGATATGCGCAAGTGGTACACTTTCCTGCTCAATACCATTAGCCCATCTCTTTCTGAAACCATCAGTTAACGGCCTTTTCCATAAAAGGGATGATGAATACCGCTTGCTCTGCCCTAACCTTAATATGGCGGTGAATCTTTCGTGGGCAATCATCCTGGCTACCACCAACGCTGATTTGTGGCAGATCAATAGCCTGAATTACCAGGAATACACTGCTGGTGTAAACCTTATCTTTGATCGTGTTATCTACCTTCCTCATTTTGAAATCAGGGGTATTTATTCAGGAAAAAAACTTGAACCGAACCTAACTGGCAAATTACACATACGTAAACTCCATCTCTCGGTCGGTTCGTGGTTATCTCAAGGCTTCCCATCACCGACACTCAACATACAATACCTCAATCCAAAAGTGAAAGTCGGCGCAAGCTTCAGAACTGGTCCTTTGATACGGACCCTAAAGCAGAAGTTCGATCCAGCACTGCCACTTCAATACAGAATATCGATGCCCAGTGAAAGTCTCAAAACCGGTGTTGCTCTTGATCTCAAACTAGATCTTTATCACCATAGTTTTCAAATTATCGGGTCGTATAATAGTTGGCGCGAAAAACTCGCACCCGGCCAAGGTTTTATTATAAAAACAAAAGGGGATGTTGAGGAATTAAATATCTGCGTAACAATAAAAGACGATTTCACATACAGAAATATGCATTTTGAAAACTCCCTGTGTGTTACTTATAATTGGTCGGATACAATAATCGCCTTTGTTCCCCGACATACCGCGTGTGATACGATAAGTATAGGGGTAGGCCCCATCGTGATCGCGGCGGAAGCAGTACATTATGCGGCGCGAGATGGAATAGTGAATGATCTAGCCCCGTTGTTTATGATAAACCCAAGTGTCGCTTGTAGATACAAGATATTCAAGGTGTTTCTAACCATGCACAATGCAACTGATGAAACAGAACAAATTTATGATGGTTATTTTCTTACCGGACGGCAATATGCTGCAGGGTTAGTGTTCAACCATGCATTTTAACCCCGATTATTCATACTCAACGGTCATTGCGAGCCCGCCATTTCCTTTGGCGGGCGTGGCAATCCCATATTTACCAATAACAAATGAGATTGCTTCGGTCGTTTCACTCCCTCGCAATGACAATAGAAAAAACAGAGTG
>JAUWCU010000083.1 GCA_030609135.1 Candidatus Stahliibacteriota bacterium
TCAGAGGACAAGCTTGATCAGGGGAACCAGGGAATCCAGAAAAATAAAGAATATACAGAAACCTGGATTCCGCATCAAGTGCGGAATGACAACATACATTCGGCAGTATTTGATTAAACTATTTAGGGTTCTGAGTAATAAGTAACATAAACAGAATACAAAGAACTCAGACGTTACAGGAAAGAAAAAAGGGGGCATGAAAATGCCCCCTTTTTTCATATTTGTATCCGATTTGCTACCAGCTGAGAACCTTGAATTCGATTCTTCTGTTCATGTCGCGACCAGACTTTGTGCGATTATCCGCGATCGGTTGTGATTCACCATAACCAACTGCGATCACGCGCGTGGGGTCCATATTATGGTATCTGATTAAATAATCTCTTACTGAGTTCGCTCTCTGATAGGAGAGTTTCTGGTTATAAGAATCAGAACCAACACTGTCGGTATGTCCGCTTATCTCAACTCTCATATTAGGTTTTGCTTTTAGTACTTTAGCAGCATCGTCGAGCACCGGGTATGAGGTTGGTTTGATGACTGCTGAGTTGAAGTCAAAGTAAATACCTTTGAGAACTACTTTTTCACCAACCTTGGGGATCGGTTTCAAGGTGAAGTTATGGATTTTAGTCTCGTCTTTAGCAAGGACTACAGGTGCACTTTCAGGAACGTAGTCAACAGCCTCGATCTTGACTGAGTATGTACCTGGCGGAACCGTAACTTTGTATATACCAGTGCTTGGATCAGTCGTGACCTTAGGTATGTTGGTGTCGATGAAGATGAGTTGGGCAAGCAATGGTTTACCGGTTTCAAATTCAGAAATTTTACCAGTAAGAATTGCCTGATCAACACCGATCTTAGTAAGGGCAATATCGATGACTTTACTTTCATCTTCCTGGAGCGTGACAACTTTCTCATTGAACTGATAATTAGTCGCTTCGACGTGGAGTCGGTAAGTAGCTGCTGGTAGAGTGATATTGTACATACCAGAAGCGTCTGAACTGATTGCCTTTACTTCGGTTTGCGGAAATGTTATTTCAGCAACGATCGGTTCTTTTGTCTCTATATCATAAATCTTACCGATGATCTTTGATACCGGTTTCGTGTTAAGGGCAAAATCAAGGACGATTTGATCACCGTCTTTTAAAACCATCCCCTGTTCTTTCCAACGAAACCCTGGGGCTTCAACATGGATGCGGTAACTGCCCGGTGAAAAGGATGTCTCGTAGAAGCCAACATCACCAGTCTGGATTGCTTCTTTTTCAGACCCGGGGAAACTAATTGTTGCGTTCACCGGCTCATTGGTTTTTACATTATAGACCTTGCCCGAGACTTTGGCAATTGGAATATGGATTTTCACTTTCTTGACCAGGTCAGCACCACCTGAAATATTAAAGAATACCTTCCACCACATATCATCAACAGTAGGGCTCACTATACCTAATTCACAGCCCATATCAAAGCTTACTCTATTGCTACCAAATCGCACACCCGGGGTCACCCATAATGATTCTTCCTTTGCATCCAGATCAAACATACCATAGGTCTCAAATAATATTCTTGCATCTTCGTGAGGGATGAGCTCGATACCAAAAGCATGCTGAAGGTAATCTGGCCTTATGTAGTTATTATCAAATTCAGCGGAATCGACGTAGAATGGTCTTTTGTCTACTCCAGTAGCTAAATAACCACCGTTGAGATGTGCGGCAATTGGACCGATTCTGAAGTCAACAAGACCGGTGATTCCAATATCAGGGTTATGAGGTATGTGCGGAGGAAATTCGGGCCAAACTGGGTCAGCACCGGCGCCTCCGACAAATGAATCTGCGTAGAATTGTTCATCACGGTATAGCGCGTTACTAAACCATTCTTCTGATAATCCTGGACCAATGTCGACATAGACATCAAGTCCAAAAGCGTATTTTAAAGGGGTTATCTCATCAATAATAAACGGGTAACCTCCCTTTGCACCGATCTTAATCGACTTCAACCCAATGACCGGATCTGGATCACCGCGATCAACAGGATAATTAGTCATCTCAAACCATTTACAATATGGTGTAAAGTCAACTCGGGCGTCAATATAGTCGATGATTGAGTATGTCAAACCAGTTGAGACATGGAAAAAGTGCTTACGATCAGTTACATTCTGACCACCCTGGAAAGTTGACATTGTCTCGTACCGTTCCTGCGGAGCGAAGTGGAATGTAAGCACACCCATATTAAATGGTTCTGCATATTGTAGTTTAAACATACCTCGACCACCATAGATCGTTGTTTCCTGTGCTAAGAGGAATACTGGTATTGCACAAAAAACAAGGAAAAGTTTCTTCATTATACCTCCTTTTCTACAATCATCAATAATGCGGCCCCAACGGGAATCGAACCCGTGTCTCCACCTTGAAAGAGTGATGTCCTAACCGCTAGACGATGGGGCCTTGTGCGTCAGAATGTATAAATTTCTGAAGGATTCATTGTCGACGATTGCTTGGTTAATTAAAAAATAGTTTTCGAGATTTGAATTAGTCGCCATGATTCGATTGCTCAAATCCTCCCCCATTGCCAAGAGGAATTTTGCTGCAACTTTTGGGTTTTCACTGAGCATATTCATAAAATCCTGCTTTTTCAGAGTTAGAAGCCGGCAAGTTGTTTTAGCCTTGACCGTTGCCG
Organism: Candidatus Stahliibacteriota bacterium; assembly: GCA_030609135.1. Classification (GTDB taxonomy): domain Bacteria; phylum Hydrothermota; class Tepidihabitantia; order SM23-42; family SM23-42; genus JAUVZL01. The sequence goes on from JAUWCU010000083.1 coordinate 2,665, forward strand.
AACGCGGTTTGTCCGTAAGCAGAGCCATTTCGCCAAAAAAAGATGTTTCCGGTAATTCTGATAATAATAATACAACATCGCCGCGCGTTAAATACACTTCTACCCTGCCAGATTCAATAATGAACATCTCATCACCAGTAGTACCTTCTTTGATTATTACCGTATTCTCTTGAATATTTCGCGCCTTCCATTTCACGAGCATCCAATCAACTTCCTGGGGGGTTAGGTATTTAAAAAGTCTAACCTTTGTCATATCCTTCATGTTTCCATTCTAATCATATTCAGATAATTGTCAAGGCTGCAATTCAGGGAGATTATGACAAAAGGTTGTGACCATGCATGCCGATCCATTATGTATCGGGCTGTGTTATTGGTCGACTCTGGTTTTTTCCTCAAGAATTGGTATTACCAAAGGATCAAGCAGAAATTTTTCAATTTTGAATGACAGATTCAAAGGTATTTCTTTTACAAGATATTCACCTTTTAATCTTTCTACATAATTCTCTTTATTGAGCGCAAAATCAATGTCTGAAACACTACGTAGTTCATCAAAAAGGACGAGTATCCTTTTCTGTTCGTTCTTTGCATCAAATTCAACATTCTTTGGCATATGGTGTTTTATCTTCTGCACGGTTTTTTCTACAATGTCGTACTTTCGCGCTTCATAGAGCCAGCCAGGCATTTGTCTGATTCTTGCTAACTGTTTAATTATGCCAGCAGGATTCTCGGATTGACCGATCTTTGATTCACCAGGCGGCGTTATCAAGCATGGGATATAATGCTCAAGTTGGTAAAGCTGGTGTGGGTCAAGGATGGCTTCAACTTCGCGGCTCATGCGCTCGAGAGATTCAATGTACTGGCTTCTTAGTTCCTGAGCGCGTGTTTCGATAATATGCACGTTTCGACCGAGTTCAGCAGAGATATCTTTGTTCGCCAGATTGTTTTCTTTTAATTGGTTGAGTACTTCGATAAAAACCTTTTTGTTCTTGTCGATTTCTTTGTGAAATTCGTTTCTCATATTTTCAGTTTCCTGCGCCATGTCTAAGATGCAGGCTATTTGATGGCTTGATAGTTCAAGTCCATTGACCAAATTTATAATCTGGATCTCTCGTTGGAGCTGTTTTATCTCCAAAGGAATCTCGGTCTGGCTGCAAAGCAAGATTATTATAAAGATGATCATTGGTTCTCCTACTAATTATGACGAATGCGGGAGGCAAAATGGTTTAATAATACTCGTTGAGGACTCAGCGTTTATCCTCCGTGGGTTCAGCGGTCTCATTTGTGTCTTGATTTTTTTAAGATGCCAAGTATAATTACATGGATGTCTAAAAAGTCAATTTATGATACATTGATCCAATCAAAACCTGGTGTCCTGGCGCTTTTCGATCCCGACCGCATGGCTCTGGACAGGGTAGGCGATTTGACAAAATTAGTTTGTGATCAAGGTGTCACAGGTATTCTCATTGGTTCGTCACTTCTAGTCTCCCTTCATTTCGATTCATTCATTGCTGAGGTGAAGAAAAATGCTGAAAAGCCAGTAATCCTCTTTCCAGGAGGTTCCCACCAGATTTCGGCAAATGCCGACGCGATATTTTTCTTATCGTTGTTGAGCGGAAGAAATGCCGAATTCCTTGTAGGCGAGCAGGTTAAAGCGGTATTCCTGGTTAAGGAATATGATTTAGAGGTAATACCAGTAGGGTATATCCTTGTCGAATCTGATAATTACACAGCAGTTGAGTATATGTCTAACACGCGTCCTATCCCTCGTTCCAAACCAGAAATTGCAATGGCTCACGCGTTGACCGGCGAGTATTTCGGCATGAAATACATATATCTTGAAGCAGGTAGTGGTGCGCAGCAATCAGTGCCTGTTGAGATGGTAAAAAAGGTTAAAGAAATCATTTCCATCCCGCTTATTGTTGGTGGCGGCATTCAAAGTTCTGAGAATGCTCGGGAAATAATTGAAGCAGGTGCTGATTACATTGTGTTGGGTAGCATTATTGAAAGATCGAAGGAACAATTTGAAATGATCATGAGGAGCATTGTATGAATCCAGCTCCTTATCACGAGAAAAATCATGTTTACATGTTAAGTATAAACATAACAACAACCTCGCCATTGAATTTTGGTGAAAGATGGATTAAGAAAGGAGCGGGATGAAGGTTTTAATTGTGGGCGGTGGCGGCAGGGAGCATGCCCTTGCCTGGAAACTGAACAAGGCGAAAAAAGTCAAGAAGATATATGCAGCACCAGGAAACCCTGGAATTGCTGAGCTGGGGACATGTGTTAATATTCTGGCTTCTGATATTAACGGTTTGGTCCGTTTTGCCGAGGAAAAAAGAATCGATTTAACTGTGGTTGGACCAGAAATCCCTCTTGCATTAGGTGTTGTCGATGAGTTTGAGCAGAAGGGTCTGAGAATATTTGGTCCCAACAAAAAAGCAAGCCGTATCGAAGCTGATAAGTCGTTTGCCCGTGAGTTCATGCACCGATTTGGCATACCGGCACCGAAATTCCAGGTGTATGACACTGCCCCTGAGGCGTTGAAATACACCAAAACAATTAGCAAATACCCGGTCGTTGTTAAAGCTTCAGGTTTGGCTGGGGGTAAGGGTGTGTTTGTGGCAAACACAAGAAAAGCATACGAAAAGATAATTGATGAAATACTTGTGCAACACCACCTTGGTGAAGCTGGCAAGCGGATTGTTGTGGAAGAATTCCTTACTGGTCAGGAGGCTTCGATATTTGTTCTAACCGATGGCACGACAATTACCTATTTACCGTCTTCTCAAGACCACAAAAAGTTATACGATCGCAACCGGGGGCCAAATACTGGGGGTATGGGCGCATATGCTCCTTACCCGACAAATCGCCGCGTAAGCAGTATTGTCGAACGAGTTATTATTCAACCGACAGTTTTAGCCTTACGAGACCAGGGCATGAATTACAGAGGTGTTCTCTATGCGGGTATTATCATTACCTCATTAGGTCCGAAAGTACTGGAATTCAACTGCCGCTTTGGTGATCCTGAAGCCCAGGTGATTCTGCCAATAATAGAAGGTGATATGCTTGAGCCGCTCCTTGCTGTGGCGGATGGCAAACTCGCCGATGTAGAGATTAAAATAAAGAATCACTGGTCAATCTGTGTTGTTCTGGCTTCAGGTGGTTATCCATTTGATTATCGAGTTGGCGAGGAAATTCGGTTTAAAGAAAAATTGTCGAACAGGACAATTGTTTTTCAGGCAGGTACCAGAAAAGAGGATTCTAAATTAGTTACTGCATCAGGACGGGTACTGAATATTGTTACGACCCATGAGAATTTAAAGGTCGCAAAACAGGAAGTCTACCGTGAAATCAAGAAAATCCATTTCAAAGGTATGTACTTTCGCAAGGACATTGGTAATTCCGGTATGAAGAAAATGAAAAGAAAGAGGCGCAAATGAAGATCTGGATATTTATGGGCAGCAAGTCAGATAAAGAGATTATGGCAAGTGCTGAAGAGATTCTTAGGAAAGAATCAATCCCTTTTGAGACTTATGTTCATTCGGCGCACCGTGAACCTGAAAAAATTAAGGCGTTATTGGAAAAGGCAAAGGATGAAGATGTTGTGGCGATTATTGCCGGTGCCGGCCTTGCGGCTCATTTACCCGGGTTCATTGCTTCGATGACTGATATCCCGGTTCTTGGCGTTCCTTTGCCAGTTTCAACCTTAGGCGGCATCGATTCACTACTTTCAATTGTCCAGATGCCTTCAGGTGTACCAGTGGCGTGTTTTGGAATTGGAAAACACGGCGTGAAAAATGCTGCGATATTTGCCGCGCGGTTATACTGTTCAATGAGTGAAAAAACATCCAGGGCATAAACTTCGATTTATGATGCCTGATAAATCCCGCAATTCTATTTATAGAATTATAATACGAAGCGGGATAAATCAGGCTACTACTACAAGTTGGTGATTAATAATGTAGTCGCCCAATTCATTGGGCAATGCCTGATAAATCAGGCTACTACAATTTCTCAACCAACTGTAGTTGCCCAATTCATTGGGCGATTTAGATAAGTATATATGATAGTCAAAATCGAAGACACACCAGAATTTTATTGCCTACTCATAGAAAATCTCAAAGCGGGGCGAATTATTTCTCTACCAACTGATACAGTCTATGGTCTTGCCGTGGATGGAACAAATGATAAAGCACTGAATAAATTAGCCGAGATTAAGGGACGAAAATATAAACCGTTTGCTTTTTTCATGTCAAGGAATCGCATAGAAAATTATGCTCATATTACCAAAAGAAAGATCATAGAATGCTTTATCCCTGGGCCAATTACAGTGATCTTGAGAAGAAACACTGAAAAGTTCTTGCCAATTGATAGTAAAAAAATCGGTATAAGAATCCCTCAAGTTGATTTCATTATTAAACTCTTAAGTAAATATGAGAACCCGTTGGCTGTAACAAGCGCTAACCGCTTAGGTCAACCAACACTCTGTTCAGCATTAGATATTGCCGAGCAATTCCCAGAGGTTGATTTGGTTGTCGATGGTGGAGAACTTATTTCAAAACCTTCTACAGTTATTGATTTGGCATGCACTCCACCATTAGTAAAAAGGAAAGGCGCAATCCCGATTCTTGAAATCGAAAAGGTCTATGGTCACAATGTTATATTGAAGCAACCCCTGAAGTTCAACGTACTGTTTGTGTGTACTGGCAATACCTGCCGCAGCCCTATGGCTCAAGGTATTCTTAAAACCATGGTCGACGAAGGATACTGTGCTGTAAAATCATGCGGCAATTTGCCCATGAATGGCTTACCGGCGTCAGACAATGGTGTGCAGGTCGTCGAAGAATACGGTGGTTCAATTAAAGAACACCTGTCCCAGACATTAACCAGGGAGTTGATAGACTGGGCGGATTTGATCCTTGTTATGGGTTACAAGCACTTTCAGTGTGTTATAGATATTCAACCAGGCGCCGCAGTAAAGACGTTTCTTTTAAAAGAATACAAAAGAAAGGTGAAATATAACGAAATCTCTGATCCAATTGGACAGGATATTAATGCCTACCGAGAAGCTGCCAAAAAAATGTTACCTTCATTGCAACTGATCGCCCGAGATATAAAAAGACGATTTGGAGAAAAAGTAAGCAGTAAGGAGTAGGCAGTATTGGAAAAGGAGAACACAATTAATGCCAAATAACAAACCACAAAAAGCAAATCCTAAATCCGAAGCACTAAATTCTAAACAAACACAAATTACCAAAATACAAAATCCAAAACATATTTCTCGATACTTTTCTTTTCTTCAAAAGAAAAGATTTAAATGGGAATGTTTTAAAAATTTGAATTTCGGATTTAGAAATTATTTAGGATTTCGGATTTCGAGATTAGGATATAACCGAGCAATAGCGAGGCTTTTTTTATGAAAGTCCTCTTAGCTGGCTTTAATGTTGACCTTGATGCCTTAAAAGAATACAAGAAAAAGGACATTGTTTTAACCCCGGAATCGATATCAGCGGCATATGCGCGGATTAGTCGAAGTCCCAAGTCGGTTGATAAGCTGAGACAAGAGTCAAGCAAAGAAGTCGCAAAAGCACGGCGTTCAAATCGCACGATTATTTTTGAAATGGGACATCATTCGGTTGCCGAACATGCAGTATTCAATTTTGATATTACTGGGATTTCTCGTCTTGCCGTTGAAGAACTCGAGAAATTCCGCTTGTGTTCATATACTGAAAAATCTCAGCGCTATGTGACTCTAAAAGGTGATTTTGTGATCCCTGCAGTACTGAAGAATTCCAGTTTAAAAAATGATTATCTCAATATGATAAAGCTTCAGAATGATTACTACAGAAAACTCGATAAAAAGATTAGTGCATATAACCTCAGGAAAAATCCCGGGCTTGCGAAAAACCGAAAAAATGAAAAGACTCTCAAGAATTCAGCAAAAGAAGATGCCCGGTATATCCTGTCTCTGGCAACTCAAGCCCAGCTTGGCGCAACAATAAACGCGCGCAATCTGGAATTGATGATCAGGAGATTTGCTTCACATAACTTAAAAGAAATCAATGAGCTTGGAAAAAAACTTTATGTGTTGGTTCATAAAATAGCCCCTTCGATTATTTTATTCCATAAGGCAAACGACTATGATCAGAAAACATATCCTGAATTACGAAAACACATGCGAAGTTTGGAAGTTACGAAGATTAGAAGCTCCGAGAAAAAAGGAATTACGGATGTCGAGCTTGTTGATTATACTCCAGATGGTGATGATAGAATCCTTGCGGCGCTCTTGTTTAGGACCTCAAAGAGAAGTTATGCAGATGCTGTAAGGTGTGTAAGAAATCTGTCCAGGAAGAAAAAAATTGCGCTTTTTAAAAAATCCTGCGAGCGTATGGAATTATACGATGTCCTGCTCAGGGAGTTCGAATTTGCGAAGCTGACTTTTTCCTTAATAGTTTCCGCCGGTTGTTTTGGCCAGCTCAAACGTCACCGTATTGCTTCAATATCGTGTCAGGGATATGAACCAGAACTTGGTTTGACAATCCCTGAATCAGTTATACAAGTTGGTGAGGAAAAAGAGTTTACAAGAATAGCAAAGAAAAGTGCAGCAGTCTACAAAAAAATAGAAAAAGAATATCCTGGTGTTGGGAGTTATATACTCACAAATGCACACTGCAAGAGAGTTCTCTTGAGCGTGAACTTGAGGGAACTCTATCATATATCACGTTTGCGCGAAGACCCGACTGCCCAGTGGGATATCAGGTACAAAGCCAATAAAATGTCAAAATTAGCAAAAAAGGTGATGCCAATAACTACGCTACTCCTTGGCGGCAAATCAGACTATCCAAAGATCTATTCCAAACTCTTTGGCAAATTACCTAAAATAACCGAAGTACCACTGCCCTGATCTTAATTTCTTGCTCTATCTTGTCCAAGGACTCAGGGTCCCAAGACCGCTTTGATGACTTCTTTGGCGAAAACACCTTTACCAATCTCATTTTAGTAATACTATTCTTCCATTTTTTGATAACTTGTTTCCGATTCGTAATTCGTAGAAAAAAACCCCACTTGGCTGAACAGTTTCTTTCATATTCCTTCCATTCCATAGTATTGAATGATTACCTGTACCTTGATAACCAGACATAAGTGTACTGATAAATTGACCACTACTGTTGTATATTCTCAATTCAACATGAGAATCTTTAGTCAAGACATAATTTATTATTGTTGTTGTATTAAACGGATTGGGATAATTATAAGAAATCGTAAAATTGTTACAGGAATCAATAGTTTCTTCGTCAATACTTGAACCAGAAGAAAAACTGCAGAAATAGATATCATAATTTGAAGGCGTATTATCTGACCACACTATATAGATACTGTCTTCATCATTCGATATACTGGGGAACCAAGACCAGCCAGTCGTATTTGAAATATTCTCGGGCTGTGTCCAAGAACCTCCAATTCTTTTGCAATATGCTATCTCAAAATTATCTGATACATATTCATACCATACTGCGTGAATAGTATCATTCTTCACAGATATAGATGGACTTAGAGAACCACTAGTTGAATTGGAAATATTCAAAGGTGTAGACCACGATGTCTCATAAAAGGAATAGCAAATTTCAGCAGCAGTAGAGAAAACATCATCGTCCCACAGTACATGGATAATACCATTGTGAACTCCTATACAAGGCCGACCCGAATCACTGTTTCCAGCATTAGAAATATTTAGCGGCTCTGTCCATTCTCCATCATATCGAGCATAATATATTTCACAAACAAGAGGACTAAAAGTTATAGTTTCCTCCCAAATTACATGCACTATGCCACTTTCAACTACAATCCTTGGATTGGCAGCGTCATAGGTACTATTGGAAAGTTTAGTGGTATCAGACCAAATAGTATCATATCGACAAAAATATATGTCATCGTTCTTTTCCCAGACTACAAATATCTTATTTTCTTTAATAGCTATATCAGGAACCTCACCTCCATTGCTTTTGGGAATTTGAGAAGGTGCTGACCAAATGCTATCATATTTAGCATAGTAAATGCCATTGTTACCTTGCCAGACAGTATATATATTTTCAGAATCAACTATTACCTTTGGCAAAGTACCACCTATAGCAGTTGAAATAGGAGAAGGTTCTGACCAATTTCCACTGTATTTTGAAAAATAAATTAAGAATGTTCCAGGAGTATCATCAGCCCAGACTACATATATATCTTGCTGGTGAATATCTATGTCAGGATAACCTGAAATACCTTCGTTGTTGCTAATGTTCATTACTCCATTAGCATTTGCCCCGTGGGCATCTATACAAAGATTAACGATTATCAGGAATAGCAAAAGATAAATATCAGCAACCGACCGCTTCTCTTTTAGCCCCTCAAAGACTATCACTAATTTCTCATCCAACGACCAATTCCTTCTTTTCATAGCATTGCTCCAGTTTATTCATCCATTATACCTCTACAAATCCAGTGTGTCAAGTTCCTGAAGGTCTCGGACAAAATGGGGTCACAATCTTAACATTCAACATTATGGGCTGAGAAGATAATTTGTTGTTAATCCTTAATCATTTTCTTCTATATCTAACAGAACTTCTTCTTGTTGTTTATCCTTTGCTTTTCCTTTGCGGGTGTATTTCTTTTTATCTCTATGTACTTTTGTCGGCTTGTGCGGTACACGGTGTTTGTAGCGCGGTTTTATTGTAATCTCTTCCTTGGTTTTTTTCTTTTTCACTAATTTCTCCAACAAATTATATCGAGGACATGAAGCGTGTCAACGCAAATGATCAGAAACTTGGACACATTGTTTAATAGACATTTTAGGAAACCCTCACCCCTTCGATTTCACTCAGGACAGGCCCATCCCTCTCCCTTACTGAAAGTCCCGAGTTCTGTCGAGGGGAAAGGGAGAGGGTGTATTAATTTGGTTACTTTCCTCTCTGCGCTGTAGTTGTCCAATTTATTGGACTGCCCGATAAATCCCGCAATTCTATTTATAAAATCTTAATACGAAGCGGGATAAATCACCTGTCTGCCTCAGGCTGAGGCGACTACAATTGGAAACGTGATTTTGTAGTTGTTTGATTTATCAAACATAGCCCGATAAATCGGGCGACTACAAAAGGGAGAGAATTCACCCTGTGTAATAAAAGAATGATTTTATGCAAAAAGAAATAGAAATAACCGATCTACCTTAAATATTGTGAAACGATATTCACAAATTGTATTACACGGGGCAAGCCCTGTGTAATAAAAGAATGATGTTATGCAAAAAGAAATAGAAATAACCGATCTACCTCAAATATTGTGAAACGATATCCACAAATTGTATTACACGGGGCAAGCCCTGTGTAATAAAAGAATGATTTTATGCAAAAAGAAATAGAAATAACCGATCTACCTTAAATATTGTGAAACGATATTCA
>JAUWCU010000081.1 GCA_030609135.1 Candidatus Stahliibacteriota bacterium
CTTGTCATTGCGAGCTTATCCCGTCCATTGGCGGGATAAGCGTGGCAATCTCAATATACCTCGAATGAACAACATCATGTTTTTTCAACGCTTTACTTTACTTAGGAGATTGCTTCGTCACTCCGTTCCTCGCAATGACAAGTTAGTATTTCAAAAAAGTAGAGAGGAGTCAGCTTCAATGGCTCTTGACAAAAAAGCTACAATGTGTAATATAAATCAAGCCCCTTTTTGTCCAAAATAAGGGGGTGCACAACGGTGGATTTCGTTAGCATGTTACACTATTGTCACTCTGAATTTATTTCAGAGTCTCACTTTATCGAGATTCCGAAACAAGTTCGGAATGACAGGTTCCACAACATAATTGAAACTATTATATATTCGGAGTAATATGTATATTATAAATATTGGCCGCTAAATGTCAATAAAGTGATTTTCATCAAAAATAATCTTACTAAAATTATGAAAAAGTACTTGACAAGCAAAATATTAGGAATATTATTTTTTGTAAAGAAGTTTGATATAGAATAAGAAAGGAGGATTAATGAATAAGGTATCAACCTTAATACTTTGTTTGGCTTTAATATCAATTCTTTTTGCCGGACCAACAAAAAATGCAATTTCAAAACAACCATATGATACTAACTCACGCATTAATACAAAAGCATCTACTGGACCAGTGCATGTTGATGATGGTCGCGCCCTCGGCGATATTCTTTTAACTATTGACCTTGCAGCAATTGGTATGCCTGGTGATGGCAATGATAATGCCGGATTAACATGGGATGGAACATACCTATATCTCGTAAACATGTATGATAATAATTTGTATGTAATCGACCCGATGGGTCCTACGATTGTAAATAACTCGCCGTTGCTTCCTTCATCCTGGGGAATTGGTTATGAACAAAATCCTTGGGTAACCGAAAATATTACACACTACTGCTATGAAATTGGTGGCTCTGGTAGTTTTTATTGCCTTCAGGGTGGTGCATTCGGGATGGCTGATGTAAGTGAAAATTGGCAAGACGGAGAACTCTGGATTCTTGCAGTTGGCGGTACGAACAAAGCATATAAATTTACCGTACCCGCAGGTACTTGCACAGATTCAATTGGTGATCCCACCTGGACATCTACTTCCCAGCGCGGTTTGACCTATGACCCGTGGGATGAAAAGTTCTGGGTCGGCGGTTGGAACAGTAATATGGTATGGGAAATTAATACTGACGGAACTCCTACGGGCAGACAATTCTCTTTCAACAATGTTGCCAGCCTTGCCTATGACTGGCAGTCTACTCTTCATCCTGAGCCAGTTTTGTGGGTAGCAACAAATGAAGCATCCAATTATATCTATATGGTTGATCCTGACAATCCACAGCCTGCGATAACCCTTTTATGGGACTTTGAGGATGGTCTTCAGGGTTGGACCCATACCAATGGGCTCTTATTTCCAGAAGCCTGGGGCATAGAAGCATCTGATTATCAAGGTGTTTCCTGGCAAATACCAGCCTCTGGTGATTCATCGATGTGGATTGATTCTGATGCGGCTGGTTCTGGAACTTGGGTACAGGATACTGCATTGTCTCCAGTCTTTGTTCCTGGTGCTACTATGGATTGGTTAAAATATGGCTTCACTTATAATGACGAGGGAATATCTAACCGGGTTATAGTGGGTATTAAGTATTATGACGGTTCAAGTTGGACTGCAGTAGCATTGAAAACTTATACTGCAGATACTATTTCAGAATGCGATTCTGTTGACGTTTCTGCGTATAATGGCTATAATTTTATTCAAATCTACTTCTATTATGATGATAATAACACCTGGGCATGGTACGCAGCATTTGACAATGTGATGATTAATGGAGATACCACAGGAATTGCTGAAGTACCAAAAACTGACGAGCCACTTGTATTCGGCTTTGCGCCAGACATGCCAACCCTAACAAAACATCCCGTAATCTCTTATACAACAAATACACAAGGAAAGATATGTCTCAAAATCTATGATAACACTGGTAGATTAATCAAAACTCTGGTTGATCGTCAAAATGAACCTGCAGGCACAAAGACTGTTTTTTGGAATGGCAAGGATGACAACCTTCGCAATGTTGCCAATGGTATCTATTTTCTTCAATTACAAGCCGGAGAAAAAAGTGCAACGCAGAAATTGATATACATCAAATAAATTCTCCTCTAATCATGATGTTCATTTCTAGCAGTATGGCGCATGGTGGATTGTACTGTATTTATTAGTCGAGCAAGCCCCGTGGAATAAATAGAAGAGAATTTGGCACAGAGAAAGAATATTGCTTCAACAATGAGGTTAATATGGTTAAATATAATAATCTCCTGTATTCCACAGGGCAAGCTCGCCCCGTGAAATAACAGGTAAATATATCTCTGCATGTATTATCCTTGTTATCAAATTCGTGTTTGTTTTTGGTCTTCAGTTTTATAATATTTCACAGGGCTCGACCACTACAGAATTGGAAAATCGAACAGGGTCAATTTGAAAGGGTATTGGTTTTTAATTTTTCAGGGAAAGAGATTGCTTTGTCGTCCAGCCCTTTCGGAGAAAGGACTGGATTCCTCGCAATGACTTGTTAGACAGGAACAACGGTCTTATCGCAGAGCAAGCTACAAATGATGAACCAGGGAGCCTGATAAATCAGGCAACTACAACTTTTAAAAGGGATAATTTGTCGATAGGAACAACGGTCTTATCGCAGACCAAGGTCTGCTACTCCAATTTGTAGGTTTATTTAAAAACAACCTCTCCCTTTTCCATATCTACTGTTATTGTGCAGCCCTTTTTGAATTTACCGGCAATTATGCTTTTGGATAGCGGGTTTTCAATAAGTCTCTGAATCGCTCGGCGCAAAGGTCTTGCTCCATACATCGGGTCAAACCCTTCATGGGCCAGGAAATCCTTTACAGTACCTGAAAATTCGATCTTATAACCGAATTCAAGAACGTTCTTTTCAACTTTTTTGAGCTCTCGTTCAACAATCCCTTTTATTTCTTCAAACTCCAACGGTTTAAAAACAATGATTTCGTCGACACGGTTTAAGAACTCAGGTTTAACGCTCCTCTGCAATATTTCATACATTTCCTTCTTGCTCTTTTCATAGTCGAATTTGCCGCTTTTGAGATCATCTGTTATAACCTCGCTGCCGAGGTTTGAAGTCATGATAATAATCGTGTTCTTAAAATCTACAGTCCTACCCTGTCCATCAGTTAACCTACCATCATCAAGAAGCTGTAATAAGATATTAAACACATCCGGGTGTGCTTTTTCAAACTCATCGAGGAGTATAACGCGGTAAGGTCTACGGCGTATTGCCTCGGTTAACTGACCACCTTCTTCATAACCCACATACCCTGGTGGTGCACCGATCAAACGCGACACAGTATGTTTTTCTTGATACTCGGTCATATCAATACGGACCATGGCTTCTTCAGTATCGAAAAGAAACTCAGCCAATGATTTGGCGAGTTCGGTTTTGCCAACGCCGGTTGGACCCAAAAATATGAATGAACCGATGGGTCGATTTGGGTCTTTCAAGCCTGCTCTTGAACGCCTTATTGCATCGCTAACCGCGATTACTGCATTATCTTGACCAACAAGACGCAGGTGTATACGCTCTTCCATTTTCAGGAGTTTATCCATTTCCGATTCGAGCATACGAGAGACTGGTATACCGGTCCACGTAGAAACGATATGGGCAATATCATCTTCAGTAACTTTGTCATCAATCCCCCGTTTTTTCATCCATGCTTGCTTCTTTTTCTGAAATTCTTTCTGGAGGTTCTCGACTTCATCACGAAGTTCCGCTGCCCTTTCATAATTTCTTGTATCTACTGCCTCTTTACCTTCGTGATTGAGCTGTTCAATCTTCTTTTCCATTTCCTTGAGTTCATCAGGCATTGAATATATTTCAATCCTTGCGCGCGCGCATGCTTCATCAATTAAATCAATAGCCTTATCCGGTAGATAGCGCTCTGTTATATAACGGTTAGATAATTTTGCAGCAGCCACAATAGCACTGTCATCAATGACTACACCATGATGAGATTCATATCTACTCTTTAAACCTTTTAGAATTTCAATGGTGTCCTCAATTGAAGGTTCACCAACAAAGACCGGCGCAAAACGTCTTTCTAATGCAGCGTCTTTTTCAATGTGTTTTCGGTATTCATTCAATGTCGTGGCACCGACACACTGAAGTTCACCCCTTGCCAATGCTGGTTTGAGCATATTTGATGCATCGATCGCACCTTCAGCTGCCCCAGCACCAACAATGGTATGTATCTCATCAATAAAGAGAATAATCTCACCTTTTCCTTTTTTAATCTCATCCATAACCGCTTTCAGTCGATCCTCAAATTCACCCCGATACTTTGAACCTGCAACCAAAGCACCAATATCCAGAGACAATATTCTTTTGTCTTTTAATATCTCCGGGATGTTTTTTTCAATAATTTTTTGAGCGAGTCCCTCTATTATTGCGGTTTTACCAACACCTGCATCACCAATGAGCACTGGATTATTCTTTGTCCTTCTTGATAATACCTGTATTATTCTCTTGATTTCATTATCCCTGCCAATTACCGGGTCGAGTTTCCCCTGTTTGGCAAGCTGCGTGACATCACGGGCAAATCTTTCTAAAGCCATATACTTATTTTCAGGATCTTGATCAGTAACGCGTTGTGTACCACGAATTGCCTGCAGAGCCTGATACAACTTCTCTTTAGTAATGCCGAATTCTCTTAATATCTTTGCAGTCTCACCCTCACGCTCCTCAGCAATCGCTAAAAGAAGATGCTCACACCCTACATATTCATCCTTCATTCGCTGTGCCTCTGCATGAGCCAGAGAAAGTAATTTTTTTGTTCGCGGTGTAATATACATCTGCGCTGTTGTACCACCATACACCTTAGGTTTCATTTCAAGTGAATTCTCAAGCCTGCGCTGAATGATATCAGGCATGATGTCGATACGTTTGAGTATCGTGGGTACTAATCCATCCGCTTGCCTTAGAAGCGACAAGAACACGTGTTCAGTATCAAGTTCCTGGTGATTGTATTCATCAACAACCTCCTGAGCAATAGCCAGAGCCTCCTGCGCTTTTTGGGTAAATTTATCGTTTCTCATTACTATTATGACATATTTTACACGGGAATGTTTATCCACGCAACCGCAATTGACAAAAAAGGAAAACTGTCTATAATGAACAATGGCACCGGGGTTTGGAATATATGCAGTAATGGTTTTGCTGGTTATTTTTATTGTTATATACCGTCTCGAAAAAATAAACCACGAAAATAGGTTAAAATCGATCTCAGTACGCATCTGGGTCAATGGTACACGGGGTAAATCATCAGTAACAAGGCTTATTGCAGCTGGATTAAGAGCCGGTGGTAAGAAAGTCTTAGCCAAAACCACAGGTACCAGCCCGAGGTTTATCATGGCTGACGGCTCTGAACAACCAGTATCCAGACTCGGCATGGCTAATATCAGTGAGCAGATTAGGATCGTCAGAAAAGCACAAAGACTTAAACCAGAGGCAATTGTCATAGAATGTATGGCTTTGCGGCCTGACCTGCAAAGGACAGAATCAATCCAGATTATTGAACCTAATATAGTGGTAATTACTAATGTCCGTCCTGATCACCTTGATGTCATGGGACCGACAACACGTGACATTGCCAAGGCTTTTATAAATGCGATTCCGTCCAATTGTCAGGTTATTACTTCAGAACCCCAGATCTTCAATGAATATGTCGACAAAATGCAAAAGAAAAACATTCAGTTTTCTATATCGAGGAGTAATAAGGTATCGGATAGAAGCCGAGGCAAATTCTCCTATCTCGAGCACAAAGAAAACATCGCCCTTGCTTTGGATGTTTGCAGGCATTTTGACATTGAAGAGAAAACCGCGCTGACAGGTATGCAAAATATGATACCTGACCCTGGTGCCCTGCGAAAATATCATCTCCGGCTTGGTTCGAAACAGGTAACCTTGGTCAATGCAATGGCCGCAAATGACCCTGAATCAACCCGTCAAATATGGGCGGCGACTGACAAAAACTATGCGGTAATAACCCTCCTTATTAATTGCCGCGATGACCGAGTCGACCGTTCATTTCAAATCGCCGACCTCATTCGTACGCATATGCAGGTTGATCATTACGTATTAACGGGCAAAGGTACTGGCGTGTTGAGGAAACAACTTCAAAAAGTGATAAGGCATAAAACGATCATCGACCTTGGCAATAGAACTCCAGAACATATTCTAAATACCGTGAAAGAGTTAGTCACTGACAACAGTCTTATCTTCGCTTTAGGAAACATTGTTGGGTCTAGAGTTATAATAATCGAAGAATTTTTAAAATACAGGAGCAAATAATGCTGATTGAAGCAGTTGGCATCGGCATGTTCCTAAGTCTCATTTTGACTGAAACGGTTGGCCTTGCGGCAGGTGGTATTGTGGTACCAGGTTATATCGCATTGGTACTTCACAACCCAGTCCAGGTCATCAGCACGATAATCACTGGTATCGCAACATTTCTGATAATCAAATTCATCTCTTTGTATGTTATCATCTACGGTCGAAGATTGTTAATTATCTCCATCCTTGTAGGGTATGTAATTGCCTACTTTACAAAGATCTCTTCGGTCCTCGCCTTGGATACACTCAGTCTGAATATTGAAACAATAGGTTTTGTTATCCCTGGTCTAATCGCTTATTGGATTGCGCGCCAGGGCATAATACCAACCCTGTCGGCAATGATTATCGTATCCAGTTTAGTGCGACTGGTTATTATTATTATCCATAATGGAGCAGTATTACCATGAAGCGGCGTGAAGGAAAAATCCCAATTCCTTTGCTTATATCCATAACCCTTGTGACGATACTGTTAATGTTTTTTGAGTTAAACTCAAAGCACCGCGTTAAAGCTGAGTTCTTTGAAGAAAAAATCGCTGCCGCAGAGTTAACTCAAAGGTGTTTTGATGAAATCAAACAAGCGAGTGATAATTTGAATATTCCGATCGATCGAATAAATGACCCAATCTATTACGAGTATAAATACTCAGTTACGCAGGCAGTAATATCACTCGTTATTTTGGTTCTTATTATCTTCGTGGTTTTAAGATTCGATATTGAACATTATTTTATGAAGAAGAAAAAATGATAAAATTGCTCATTCTACTTTGTGTTTTTTCTCAGATCAAGGAATTATTCCATTGAAATGCCATAAATCCGAGACAATAAGATACAAAAACCGAAAAAACGTTGTTCCCTCCAATGCTAAGACATTTTACATAAGGCTGAGTCAAAGGTGGCACATTCTGGAATTCAGCTTATCCGGCTCTATTGTAAAAGAAGCAGCACTGAGATTTCAGGTAGAAGAATAATGAATCTACTAATTCTACTTATCGCAGTCTGGGATTATTCTTATCGGTTCACCACAGATTTTGTCTATGATAATAATATCTTTTCTTATTCGGATCAATATATCGATGATTTTGTCAACTCCGTTGGCGCGTACCGCTTTCCCTTTGAGACTTATGATGATCTCGTTGTCGGCACAAATCTCCAGGTCTACTTGCGCAACAAATTCTTCGAGCAGAAAACAACAACCTTTGATTTCAATGTTAAACCCAGCCATTATTTACTCAATAATCAAAAAGACTATTTAAGGCTGTCATTCGGGCTCAGGCAGTCTTTTGGCAAGTGTGCGCTTAAGCTATCGTTCCAAATCATCCCAAATTATCTTATCCGGTACTATAAAAACCCACAGGGGCAAAGTACCGACTATATTGGATGCGAAGTAAAATACCATAGTCTGACCGGTAAACTCTCAGTAAAACCCAAACCATCCATTAAACTGGAACTGCGCTATAAACATGGTCGGGATGATTACATTTCTGAATTCGACTTATATGATGCCAGTCATCACAATATTAACCTGGGTTCGGAAATCGGCATAAATGAAAAACTCGCACTCTGGTTTGGCTATGGATATAAGTCGCTTAGTAATGATTCCGCGAGTATTCCAACTGGACTGGAATCTACTCCAGACGGCTCATATCACCAGCATATCCTGAGCAGCGAAATCAATCTCGAGGTTAAAACACTGGTGCCTACAAGGATTAAGCTAGGCTATACCTATGGCTTCAAAAACTTTGGAACCGAGTTCGGCGCTGACTCAATGCATTTTGGTCGTCAAGACCACTCGCATAAGCTGTCAGCGCGAGTTGACCTGAAGATGTTCACCGGTATGTATTTGCGCATGTTGTTTCTCCAGCAATGGAGAAATGCAACCTCTGAGATATCACCTGGTGATATCGACAGAATAAAGGATTATGACAAATACAAACTTGGTGCTGGCTTGAGTTTTTATCATTAGGAGAATAGATGAGTGAATGTCAACGAAATTTCTGTTTCTCGCTAATCGTCATAAATAATTAATACCGCACTAGGCACTAACCAAAATAAGAATACACGAAACAACCCACAAAACCAGGCATATCTGTAACGGTACATCAGTCAACATAATCTTTTCAGGAACATCTGCCTTGAGCTTGCTATAAGTAATGTACAAGTAGCGAAAAACACCATAGATAACAAACGGAACAGTAAAGATGAGGTTCCTGGTATTGAACTTGCTTACTGTCTCCGGTGAAAGGGTATAGAGACAATATGACACGATGCACGCTGAAGTAACGATCGCAATCATCTGGTTAAGCAGACTTACTGAATAGTGAACAAGAATCTTACGGTGTTTTATTGCGTTTTCACCGAGCGTCACGATTTCAGTCCGTCGTTTCGATAATACAAGGAAAAGTGCTAAAAGTAAAGTACACAACAGTAGCCATGAAGAGATTTCAACGTCAATCACCATCGCCCCGGCAACTGCCCTGAGAACGTAACCCAAAGCAACAAACAGAACATCTAAAATCACTATCCGCTTGACCTTCAAGGAATATAATATCATCAGTACAGTGTAGATTAGACAAATGTGAAGGAATCGCTCGTTTAGGACCCACGCAAACACTAACGAAGTTATCAGTAATACAAAAGAAATAAACCAAGCCTTGTTCCGACCTATCTCTCCGGCGGCGACAGGTCTTTTTGCTTTAATAGGGTGAACTTTATCTTCCTCAAAATCAAGGATATCATTAAGGACATAAATACCACTACACAATACTGAAAACACTAAAAATGCGTAGATCGTTGACAGAATATCTCCAACATTGTAGAACTGTCGGCTAAAGATCAACCCGGCAAAGATAAAAACGTTTTTGATCCACTGTTGTGGCCGAAGCAGTCTTATATATCTGGTCACTAAAACTCAGTACCGCTTGTGAATGCGAATGACTTTATCTTAATCGCAGGGGTAACTACACCAGTTGCGAACCTGCCACCATAACCCGGGTCTGAAGCAACCAGAACACTGCGCCGACCAATGTCGCTGACCCTATTAAAACAATCAATAATATTCTCGGTAAATCTGAAGTTCTTTAAGCCTCTGGAGACGCAACCATCTTCAATAAGGAATGTACCATCTCTTGTCATCCCGGTAAAGGTAAGTCGGTAAGGATCAATAATATTAGTGTAGTGAAACCTTGTTACGAGAATGCCCCTTTTCGTCTCTTTAATCATTCTGTCGAGACTCTTTGTCCCGCCTTTAAGTACAAGGTGCATTGGGATAGGTCCAAACGGATTAGGTGCAGCCAAGGCGTGACCAGTAGATTTATTCCTTGTCTTGGATGCAGTCAGTGAATCCTGAACAATATTCTTGGCGATCCCTTTGCTAACCAGAACGAGTTTCCTCTTTGGCACACCCTCAAAATCAAAGGGAAAAGCAAAACCTTTATTGAGAAAAGGGTCGTCGACTAAGGTGAACCGTTTGTCGACGATTCTTTTACCAAGTTTACCGCAGAGAAATGATCTACCTTCGTTGTATATCTTTGCATTGAATGTATAATAACCAAGAAAATCCAGAAACTCATGTGCTGCTAACGGCTCAAAAATTGCGGTGTATTTACCAGGCGGTATTTCAATCGGGTTTGCCGAATGGATTGCCTTTTGCGCAGCAATCTCTGCGATCCTTTCAAAATTAATATCCAGGATATCACGAGCCCCTGTTTGAGTGTAACCCGTTGAATCACCGCCAGACATAACAATGTTACAGAAAACATCACTACAAGTTGCGTACGCAAACGTTCCCAGAGAATTACCAATGCAGACTTCAGCAGTACCGTTTGAAACTGAACCGTAAGTCGTGAGTGAATACTTGTCAGCAACACTTACAATTTCCGCAACCGCCTTGGCACGGTCAGTATTGGTAATACTGGCGGTCCTTTTAGCAAAGGTCTTGACCGTGCGATACTGATTTCTTCTTACGCTGGGCAAAGAAGTAAAATCGTTATTCTCACGCTGCAACTCAGCAATCTCCTCGGCCCACTTAAGGGTCTCTCTTATTTTCTTGGAATCGAGCGAATTTGTTGAAGCAAAGCCTATCTTCTTACCGAAAATAGCTCTTATTGAAATACTACTGTTTGATTCATTCACATTTTGATGAATGTAATTATTCGCAAAGCGTGTCAAAGACTGTTCGTGATTGAAGATCGATACCTCAACCTGATCAGCTTTGCTATGTTCAAAAACCATGTTCAGCACCCTTTTGGCTTCTCTCTTACCAATCATATCACTCCTTTGTATTACAATTGTATATTAAATGCCTTCAAAATCAACTTTGTTCCTGTCTTAAAAGATGTTCGGCATAATCCTCAGTTTTTATCTTCTTTTTCCTTTCAATATTCTTGATTGCTTTAGATGACAGCTTTTTCAATAAACTCCGGTCAATTGATTTGAGCTCGTTTTTTATCGAATCTTCGGTGATTTCTTTTGTGCTAACATATTGTTTTGTTTCAAATGCACGCCTGATGTCTCCACGCCTATAGTACACACGGACCAAACCGGCAAGTGCATTGTTTATCTCGCTTGCGTGTTCAACAGCAATAGCGGTTTTCATACCCTCAGCAAAATACTTTTCAGCGGCTGGATATTCTTTGGCGCGATAAGAGACTTCCCCCCTGCGCACAAGGGCTTCGGCAAATCCTCGCTTGTGATCGATGTCTTTGCAAATCGCTATGTTTTCATCACAGAGCTGCTTTGCCTCTTCAAAATCTCCCGAATCCAGGGCAAGATTAGCGAGGTTGTGAAGCACTGTCGCATTTCCAAGGCGATCACCCAACTCTTTCCGTATTTTGAGACACTCGCCATATATTTCCTTAGCGGTATCGTAGTCCTTGAGCCGATAATATGCTAACCCTAAGTTATTGAGTGTATTCGCAATCTGGCTTCTATCGCCGAATTCCCGTTCAATATCCAGGCATTGTGTGAGCAGTCGTTTCGCTTCATTGTAATCACCCAATTCGTGTGCGACAAGTCCTAAATTTCCAATAGCCAATGCCCGCATTTGCTTATGATGAACATCGTTGCTTATGTCAACACTTTCCTCATAGAGTTTCCGTGCCTTAGCATATTCTTTTTTGTAATAATGTATGACCCCGAGGTTATTGAGTAGAGCGCCAATGTTCTTCTTGTCATCAAGGTCTCGCCATATTTTGAGAACCTCTTCATAGTGCTTTGTAGCGCTGTCATAATTGCCGAGTAAAGCATCGATGTTACCGAGCGTCATGAAAGTTTGAGCTGTTTCACGTTGTAGACCATATTCTTGCGAGATAACAAGAGATTCCTCCAACAACTTGCGAGTCTCCTTGTAAAAACCCATACTATAGCGGAAAATAGCATAACGTGTTGCGAGTTTTCCATATACAACCCGCTCCAATTGCGTTTCCCTCATAGACATTGCTTCAAGAGCATTCTGATACAGCCTGTCACCTTCATGATACCATCCATAATGATTGTACGCAAAATACGTTGTGATCGCGAATTTATCCAGGCATTCTACTTTCTTACGATCGATAGCCCAGTTAAGAGCCTTTCGTACGTTTTCAATTTCTTCTCTTATTTCGGAATAGACCTCTTTACCTATCTCGCTAGTTATGCTCTTCTCACGTTGATACATGAAATCAGCGTAGTACTTACAGTGCAAGCACTCTACCTGTTCATTCTCATCTGCCTCTTTGTTCAGTTTTTCACCCGCATATTGCCTGAGTATTTCGAACAT
>JAUWCU010000148.1 GCA_030609135.1 Candidatus Stahliibacteriota bacterium
ACGAGGAATGCGGTGATTAGAAAAAAAGACCACATTTTCATGAAATCCTCCTTGTTTTTTCTGATTAGCACAGTATATAAAAATGAGGGAATAAATCAAGGTGTTCGTTGAGGAGACGCAGCCTAATGGTTAGTAGGAGCATTCATGCTTGACAGCATCAATAAACTAGTTACAATTACACTATTAGATGAAAGCAAGAAAGACTTCACAGACATGGATTTAAATACTATTTCCTATACCAAAAAATATAGGGAGTCTTAAGGAGTTCTGTTGAGTTTCTGTATTGAGACAGTCAAGAACCAAAAGGACTGGAAAAGTTTTCTGAAGTTACCCTGGCGTATTTATAAGGGTAACCAGTACTGGGTGCCGCCGCTTTTAGCTGAAGTACGCGAAACTCTGGACATCAAACAAAACCCTTTTTGGGAACATGCAAAGAGAGAGATTTTCTTAGCGAGGAAGGAAGATAATCCTGTTGGTAGAATCGTCGCCGTAGTAGATGAAAACCATAATGAGTTCCATAATGAAAAAGCAGGTTTCTTCGGTTTCTTTGAATGTGTGAACGATTTTGAAGTAGCCCAAGCTCTGTGGGATGAAGCAAAGAAATGGTTGAGAATCAGGGGTATGAAAATCATGCGTGGTCCAACAAGCCCGAGTATGAATGATGAAAATGCTTTTCTCCTCGAGGGGTTTGATAGACCGCCAACCGTAATGATGCCGTATACTTTTCCTTATTATTTAGAACTGGCTGAGCATTATGGTTTTAAAAAAGCGAAGGACTTTTTTGCATTTATTAAGTATGCTAAAGACGGTATCCCGCCGCGCATCGAAAAAATGATAAATCGTATTAAAGCGCGAACAAATGTGAAAGTAAGACCTTTTAGTATAAAAAACTTCGAGCGTGATATTCAGTATTTAAAAGACATATATAATGCTGCCTGGGAGAAAAACTGGGGTTTTGTGCCGATGACCGATAACGAGATGAACTTTTCGGCAAAAAAACTGAAGCAATTTGCCAATCCGGAACTGATTTTGTTCGCGGAAATGGATGGTAGACCAGTGGCAGTAACAGTTACCATTCCTGATATAAACCAGGTGCTAAAAAGATTGAACGGTCGTCTGGGACCTATTGAAATGCTGAAGTTTTTGCATTATAAGAAAAAAATTACCGGCGTTCGTTCACTCATCGGCGGCGTAATAAGGGAATACCGCGAAACTGGTATTATCGCCGTTCTCTATTATGAAACCGAAAAGGCAAATCTCCGATTGGGTTATCAGTGGTGTGAGCTCGGCTGGAACCTGGAAGATAATGATCTTATTAACCGTTTTGATACAGCAATCGGCGGCAAACTCTATAAGAAATACCGCATTTATGAAATAAGAATATAAGGAGTTTTATGAAATATAAATGGAATTATATCATGCTTATGATATTCTTGTTTTGCAGTTCATCAGCAATACTTTATGCTCAGGGGGAAAATCCCTATGCTGACTGTTATAAAATATATTCTGGAAATCTCGGAAAATTGATTGACGTCGAGCAAATTGTAGAGGATTTTGCCGATTATGACGTGATTATTTTTGGTGAGGAACATAATGATGCGGTTGCGCACTATCTTGAATTGCTGCTTTTACAGAAACTGCATGATCGATATGAAGGTATGATCGCTCTATCCCTTGAGATGTTTGACCGTGATGTCCAGGTTATATTGGATGAGTATTTCAGCGGTTACATAACGGAGAAGCATTTTAAAAGAGACGTCCGGGTATGGATTAATTATGAAGATTACCGACCATTGGTAGAGTTCGCAAAAACATCGAAGATTGATATCATTGCCGCAAATGCACCGATGCGTTATACTAATATCGCCAGGACAAGGGGACAAGGTGCATTACTTGTGATATCTGAGACGGCAAAGTCATTTCTTGCTCCCTTACCGTATGATACGGCAACTGGCGAATACCGTGAAAAACTGCTGAAGGTCCAGGAACTTTTAGAACCTCTGTTTATAAAAAAAGATACGCTCATGTCCGGTGATAAAATGCAAAAGAAAATGCCGCCGGCTATGATGGTTTTTAGAATCAACCAGGGGCAATCCCTCTGGGATGCAACGATGGCATACGCTATTTACCAATACCGCAAGCATAACAAAGATAAAAAAGTCTTACACGTTAACGGGAAATTCCATAGTGACGAGTATTTTGGGGTTGTAGAGCAGTTGAAAAGATATAACCCGGAAGTAAAAATTCTTGTAATATCCTCGTTTCCGGATGACCAATTCCCAGATGTTAACTTTACCCAGTACACATATCTGGCTGATTATATAATTATAACTGATCCATCAATCCCTAAGTCGTTTGAGCAATAGACTTGGGTAGCGGAGATTTGGCTCATTGACTCTGTGCTGAAAGTTGATAAAATTTAATGATTGAACTACAGCGAATTCCGTAACTAAAAAAGGAGGTTTTTATGAAATTCGATATGCAGAAAATGAAATACGCAATCGGTTTATTTCTATTTGTTACACTGTGCCAAATATCAGTATTGCACGCGACTTCTTTATCTGATGCAGTAAACACGGTTAAACAAATGCTTGGGCAGGGTAAGTCTAAAGCAGAGATAGCAAATTATGTTAACCAGGTCGTTGATAATCGCATAATTGCTCTTAATAGAGATACCAATGACGAGAGCAGACTGCTGGATAGTCAGCAGTATGATATGATTAAAGAGACATTTGATGCGTGGAGTCATGAAGGTGTGGGTGTTGACGATCCCTACGCGGCAGCTCATTGGGTTTGGCAAAATAGAGCTGGTCATTGTCAGGAACATGCTCATACTTCTTATCATATTTTGATGATGGCATTGGAATCGGGTGAAGAAATCGGTGAATTTGCCTGCGGAGACCATGTTTATGTAATCTGGGGCATACCTAAAGGCTTTACCGGCGAGATTACGATTGATGTTCTGAATAGTTGGGGTGATGCTTATATTATTGACCCGTGGCTTGATGTATGCAAACCAACAAGCGATATAGGTCGTTTAGACCTGACTCTGACAAAAGCGGGGTTCTACGACATAAACCGGGTCGCCACCTGGTCCTATTCAAGTTACCAGAGAAAGTATGATAAGTGGTTGAACAGTTGCGAGGATTTCAAAGGTAAGTACGGAGCAACGTCGGATAAATTGATCGTGACTGAAGTGAACGGAAAATCCAATATCCAGGTTGGACAGACTATGAAAATGATGCCGGCTGGTGTATTCCAGGTTATGCAAAATAAAAACGAGGTTACAATCGTTTTTCGTGGTAGCGAACTTAACGGGATGGCGATTGGTAGGTTAGCAATATTGAATGATGTTGTGAAGGGAAACACGATATATGCTAACCTCACCAAAGTGAAAATCGGCGGCAAGGTTAAGCTAAAGGTTGTCATGGAAATTAAGCACCCAAGTACTGGTGCAGTTGTTACACGTGAAGGGATATTGAGCAAGGTGCAATAGAATTTCGAGCCCTACGGGCGGCGATGCCTACAAACATCCAACTTAAAACGATATTTACTTTATCAGGTTATCGATATCCTGTTGTTTCATCCCGGATTTAGCCAGATGTTCTTTTGCTTTATTGATATTGTCGATGTCCAGATAACATAGACCGATATTGTGATGTGTGTTACTGACATATCGTGGGTAAGG
Source organism: Candidatus Stahliibacteriota bacterium (assembly GCA_030609135.1). Taxonomy (GTDB): domain Bacteria; phylum Hydrothermota; class Tepidihabitantia; order SM23-42; family SM23-42; genus JAUVZL01. Next base: position 3,689 of record JAUWCU010000148.1, read on the forward strand.
GTGATAGCGCAGAGATATTTCCAAATAGTGTATAGCTTGCTGAGGTTTCTTGTCGAGTGCATAAGCCATACCTGCATAGTAGTAGGTGGTTGGATTGATCGAGTCGAGTCCAACAGCATCAGTAAAATAAAGCTGGGCACTGTCCATAATCCCCTGTTCAAAATTAATGAGACCGAGTTTGAACAGCGCATCGGCATTATTCCTCGCGCGTAATGAATTCGTAAAAACTTCACGTGCTTCATTATACTGCGCAAGCTTGATATAAGTATCACCGAGCGCATTGATAGTTTTGGTATTGCTCGGGTCATATTTTAATGCTTTATTGAATTCGGCCAGGGCTTTTTCATATTGACCCATATCAAAATAGTGGTTTGCATAGGTTGCATGGATTACATTTTTATCGACGAAATCCCCATGTGCACCAGGCAGATCAGTGTGCACAAACCATAAGACTACAATGATCAAACCGCAGGACAAGATGACTTTCTTATAGTTCTTAGAACGCAATTCTTGAACAATCCAGAAGATTGCATAAGCTGCAAAGATTAGGAGCAATGGTATGAGTGGCATACGATAACGTGCGGGTACAAAGAACAGAACTAAGGTGAGGGCATAAGTCAACAGAAACAGGAGTGCGGCTTTGGTCGTCTTTTGTTTAGGTGCAATAATAAACCCTATGATAGCTAAGGCAACGACAGTTCCGAAATTTAAGAGCGGAATACGGAGCAGCGGCGAGAAACTCTGATAAGTTTTTATGCTTTGATTATTTGGAAATTCATACGCACTTACCAATAAATAGGCTTTCTTTAATATCAATACGAACCAATTAATTGGTTGGGAGAAAATGTATTGGAATCCTCGCCGAAACCAATAATTAGAAACTTCAGAAAAGCGAAGTTTTCTGTTCATATCGAGTTCCGCGATAATGATTGCATCTTTATATCCATCCAACCATGTTTTGTCGATTTCTGGTGATGTTGCTGACCAACCATTTGCCGCCTGATTATTGCCGAGGTAAAAATTTATACCGCCATTCCAGGCAAGTGGTACACTATCTTTACCAATCGTTGAGTTTATGATCATTACAGTTAGAATACTCGGTGCGACGCCGATAATCAAGAGAAAGACTCGCCTAAGCCGGTTTTTCAATTTATCTTTTCTCGAGATAACATAAAGATATGATGCAAAGACCAGTACGCACAGCAAGAAAGTCGGTCTTGTGATTGAAGCCAATCCCCAAAACAGTCCAGCCAGGACGAGATGAAAATCAGCTCGTTTGTTCAACCACTTGATCAACAAGAAGATGGCGAAGAGCGAGAGGAATATTTCCAGATAGACAGTAAGAAGCATAGCATCGAAATACAGAAACATGCTGTAAAAGCAGGCAAG
>JAUWCU010000121.1 GCA_030609135.1 Candidatus Stahliibacteriota bacterium
AATAGTTTAGTTTTTCCTAAAAATGATATAAAAAACGTAGCAATTATTGTAGCGGTGCGATTCATCGCACAAATTTTCGGATATTTTTATTATGTCGGATAAATCCGACCGCTACAATTTAGGAAAAACTTACCTATTACCCGCTTTTTATTGTTAATCTGTAAGAAATCAAAAATACTTAAGTCTTTATCTATTTATTATAATAGATTTGAATCACTTGTCAAGAGGTGTTATTACTTAAAACAAAGTCCCGATAAATCAGTACTTTCTTGATATGACAGTCAGATGGTGTGCAAAATATGATAGCGGAGTGTGGCACAACAATTCATTAAGAGGGCGCAGAATCGGAAAAAGTGGGTTCACTATTTTATGGGGATGATTGATTAACATATCCACTTTCTCTGAGTGAATCACTTTGAACCCCTCGGTTTTGAGCATAGTACTCACGGTTGTCAAATTCCACAGAAACTCATGCGATTCCATGCCCAATTTTCGTGCGATGAACTCGGTATAGGATGTACGTTGAGGAAGTTGAAATATGTAAAATAGGCCGTTCTTTTTGAGCACACGCCGTATTTCAACAAGAATATTGGATACCTCAATTGGTGGAATGTGCTCAAGTACTGCATATGCAAACACGATATCAAAATGTTCTGTGCCAAAAGGAATCTTCTTACCACCATAAAACTGGAAGTCAACACTGATTTTCTGTTTGATGGTTTTCCAGACATTTTCCATGCTTTCTTCACGCGATCTTATATGAGGTTCTGCCTTCCCTTTGAGAAAACCATCAAGAGATTTGTCTTCGACAGTTTCCATGCCAGTAACATCGTAGCCGAGTTTTGCTAGAAGAAAGGTCTGCAAACCTATACCACAGCCAAAGTCCAGGATTCTTTTTGGTGGATGAGACATTTTCTTAAGAATTTCCAAGTCCTTCATGACATTTCTTACGTGGGCTTTGGAAGAATATGCGCGGAAGCATTTTTTTAAGAAATCAAGTTCTTTCAACGTTACAGTATGTTTTACATCATCCCAGATTTCGTCTATCGGCGTTCTCATGCTGGGATTATAAATGATTTTACTGCAAAGTCAATAACATCTGGAGTTGACAACGAGTATCATCCACATATACTGACAAAATGAGGACTTTCAAGAAAATCATAACCGTGGCGATAGTTCTGATAATCTTCTGTTTCCTTATTTCAAATCTTATCAAGAATTGGCAGAAGATCCCTTTTGACTCACTTCGCTTTGATGGTTTAAGTTTGGTTGTTTCGTTTGTTTTTCTGTCCATCACTTTTTTAATATTCGTGCAAGGGTGGCGCAGTATTATAAGTGCGCTTGGGCAGAACATTGCTTTCAAAAGGGCATTTTGGATTATGTCTTCTTCACAGCTTGCCAAATACGTACCTGGTGGCATTTGGTTTGCACTCGGCCGAGTTTATCTCGGGAAGACCGAAAAATTAAAAGGCGAGTTTATTGCTCTCAGTGTAGTGATTGAAACCGGGTTGACTTTTTTGGTCGGCATTTTATTGTTCTTTTTTGCCTTGGGACTGTCGAATCGGGGTATCATTGTAAATTTTCTATTTATCATTCCGATATTTTTTTTATTTCTTCTTGCTCTTTACCCACCGATTCTCAATAAGATTATGAATATCGGTCTCCGGTTCATGAAAAGGCCGGCGATTGAGTTAAAAATATCGTATTTGCATCTTTTAAAGTTATCGATGTTTTTCCTTGGCTTATGGGTTGCTCAGATCATCGGTTATTATTTCCTGGTAGACTCAATAATGCCGATACCTTTTTATAGAATATTCAGTCTGGCTGCGGCTTATACGCTTTCGTGGATGGCTGGTTTTATCGTCGTGATCGCACCCGGAGGATTGGGTGTGAGAGAAGGCATGATGAGTATTTTATTGTCACCAATTTTGCCTATGCCTCTGGCAATCGCAGTAAGTTTTATTTCACGTATTTGGATGACAGTGTTTGAGATTGTTGTGTTTTTTGTGGGGTTGTTAGTAAAGAAAATGAGTAATAGGTCGGGATAATTAAATATTCTATTACAGTCTTGACTCCTAACCTATTATATTTATACTTTGGCACAGTCAATGAACAAGAAACATAAGAAGAAAACAGAAACACATAAATCAATTAAACCAAATTTCATTGAGGTTCATTGGGATAAAATTGTCATAGTACTTCTTCTTGTACTGCCTTTGCTATATTTTGCATCCTTTCTCAGTGCCGATAAAATGATTGGCGGGTCAGACTATTTGATTGGTGGTTATCCATTTGAGAAATGGATCCTGGAACAAGATGAACTACCATTGTGGTATCCACACGTATTTGCTGGCATCCCAGTACTTGGCGCACCAGTTGGCGGTCCTTTGGCACCGCTTGCTCAGCTGAGAGAGATTATTCCTCCCCATGTTGTTTTAACCCTGACCTTTATCATATTTTTCTTTCTGGCAGGTCTGGGTACGTATTTGTACTTGAAGGCAATTGGTTTGACAAAATACACTGCATTTGTGGGGGCGGTGATCTATCAGTTCATTGGCAATCTGGCAACAGCTCCTAATGCCGGTCACGCAGGCCGGGCAGCAAGTATTGCAATGTTCCCTTTGATGTTATTTCTTATCCATAGTGGTTTGCAGAAAAAACGTCTACTTTACTTTATTCTATTTGCCCTTGCTGCTGCCTTTGCTTTTTTCGAAGGTCATTTTCAAATTACCTATTATGCATTGCTTTTTATCCTTGCATATGTTATCTATTATTTAATTGCCTACCGAAAGGAGTATTCGAAAAAGCAATTATTAAAAATCTTCGGCTATGGGTTAGCAGCAGTGGCACTTCTTTGTTTGATAATGGCAGCAGTCTGGTTACCTGTATTAGGCGGACTGGGTACTGCTGCGCGCGGTGTTGAGCGCGGTTATGAGTACGCCACATCCTGGGCAATGCCTCCTCGCGAAGTCATTGATCTGGTTATCCCTGCTTATTCAGGTATATTGGATAATTATTGGGGAATGAATAGCATGAAGCTCCATCTTGAGTATTTCGGCTTGCTGGCTCTTGTGTTTGCTATCTTCACAATAATAATGTATTGGAAAAAGCCTTATGTTAAGTTCTTTTTCTTTGCCCTGATACCAGTTTTCTTGGTAGCAATTGGCGGACATACTCCGGTTTTCAGAGTTTTCTATACAATGATCCCAGGATTTAAATTGATCCGTGCACCAGCATTGATCTTTTATCTTGTCAGTTTTGGTTTCATCGTACTCAGTGCGATTTCCTTTGATAATATCTTTGCAATGAAACAAAAGACTGAAGATAGAAAAGCTTTTGCAAAGAAGTTCTACATAATTGCGAGTATAATGATTGGGATTCTACTGATAACCGGGATTGTCTGTGTAACTGGTCAAGGATCGATTGTGCAGTCCATGCAGCGCTCATTAGGCCCACAACTCAAGGCTGCATGGGGTCCACAGGTTGCTGAATACAAATTAGCAAAGCTTGAATCAAATTTCCCGGATTTTATTGGTGGCATCTGGCGCAGTTTCATTTTTTTACTGGTCATAATAGCGATGATTTTTATTTCAATAAAGCGTAAGATTAAATTGTGGATTTTTGCTATTACTGCTGTGGCTATTACGCTGGTTGACCAATTACCGCTCGTTAGCAAGTACCTACCTGCTGGTCCTGCACCCAAAACATATTATGCTGCGGATGAGGCGATAAGGTTCATTGCAAAAGATAAAAGTATATTCCGCGTATTCCCAACACCATGGTATGAACACAGCCGGGATTTGCACCTTTTATACCATAATATTCAGAGTGCGGGCGGTTATATTCCGAACCCGATACAAAGGTACCAGGAATATATTGGCGCGGGCACAAGCGTCATGTTTAGTCCGGCAAATTTCATGAAATATCCGCAGTTCTTGAATATGCTTAATATAAAATACTTAATTGGTCCAACCTTACCTGCAGATGTTTCGCAATATGACGCACAGACCCAGCAGGCTATAAGAGAGATAAACAAGTACTTTTCCAATTTCACGCTCGCTTTTCGCGGACAAAGATACTCTGTATTTTTAAATAATAATAGATTACCCAGAGCATATATTGTCAATGACTATGAAGTTTTGTCTGGACTGGAAATTCTGAATAGACTGAAGTCGCCAGATTTTGACCCAAGACAAGTAGTCATCTTAGAACACGGTCCCCATTTGCCGCACCCTGAAAAGAAATTGCCATTTGTTACAGCAGAAATCACCAGTTATAAAGCCAATAAGATAGTTTGTACAGCAGCGTCTCCGTATGCGGGCTTCCTGGTGTTCACAGACAACTGGCATCCAGACTGGAAAGTCTTTGTAGATGGTGAACAGAAAAAGCTATATCGCGCAAACTATACATTCAGGGCAGTACCTTTGGAACCTGGCAAGCATGAAGTTGTATTTGCTTATATCTCAGACTATTTTAATATCGGTAAGATCATTTCAATAATCGCTTTTGTTCTGTCAATTGCACTTTGCATAATTGCTGTAAAATTTAAAATCTAAGAATTTGTATTTAACAGATTCTTGAAAAAGCAATAAATCTCATTATAATATGATAAAATAATAAGAAAGTGGAAAGATGGCTCGAGAGGGCAGAACATGGCTTAATAGGACAATGAAATACAGCCTATAATAGCCTTCTCTTCGCCCTTTGTCAGCCTTGTCTAAGCCCTTTCTTCTTCGGGAGGTTTATATGAGAACAAATAAATCATATGTTAAGCTGACTGAGAAATTCAGTGCCCGTAATTATCATCCTTTGCCCGTAGTTTTGACTAAAGGCAAGGGTGTCTGGGTGTGGGATGTTGAAGGCAACAAATACCTGGATATGTTAAGCGCTTATTCAGCATTGAACCAGGGACACTGCCACCCTCACATTGCTAAGGCTATAAAAAACCAGGCAACTAAAATAACTTTGACCTCAAGGGCATTTCATAATGATCAGATGGGGTTATTCTTGAAAAAATTATGCACCGTGACTGGTTATGAAAAAGCTTTGCCTATGAATTCCGGTGCCGAGGCTGTGGAGACCGCGATAAAGGTAGCGAGAAAATGGGGTTATCGTAAAAAGAAAGTAACAAAGAACCGTGCTGAAATCATTGTCTGTGAAAACAATTTCCATGGTCGTACTACGACAATTGTTGGTTTTTCTTCAGAATCACAGTACCGTGATGGGTTTGGCAGTTTTACACCGGGATTTAAAATGATTCCCTATAATAAACCCAGGGCATTGGCACGAGCAATCCGCAAGAACACCGTAGCTTTCCTTTTCGAACCGATCCAGGGTGAAGGTGGCGTGATTGTGCCAGATAAGGGTTATTTAAAAGAGTGCCAGCGGATATGCAGAAAATATGGTATCTTATTGATCGCTGACGAGATCCAGACCGGGCTCGGACGCGCTGGAAAACTGTTTGCTTGCGATTATGAAAAAGTCAGACCTGATATTGTGATTGTTGGAAAGGCACTGAGCGGCGGCTATTACCCAGTATCCGCGATTCTGTGTGATAACCGTATTATGAGTGTTCTGCACCCGGGTGACCACGGTTCAACATTTGGTGGTAATCCTTTAGCATCAGCAATCAGTATCGCTGCGCTTCAAGTAATAGTCAAAGAACGATTACCCCAGCGTGCGTATAGGCTAGGTACATGGTTCATGAATGAATTAAGAAAAATCGATAGTCCAATTATCAAAGAAGTCAGAGGTAAGGGATTATTGATTGGTGTGGAACTGAAAAAGAAAGCGCGTAAATATTGTGAGCGGTTAATGAAACTGGGTATTTTGGCAAAAGAAACTCATGAAATGGTCGTGCGTTTTGCCCCACCTTTAGTAATAAAGAAAAAAGAACTCCAGTGGGCATTGGCAAGAATCAAGAAGGTCTTACATGTCTGAAATTACTCCCTTTATTGGACCGCTTGATAAACCTCGATTCCCCATTCTTTCTTCCTGTTCGAGTTTGCCCCGTGAAATACGACACTATATATATTCGCAGCAGATCATTTTTTTTGTTTAAAACCGTATCTTTTCATACTACAAATACGTTACTATTATTTCACAGGGCGTGTCGAGAACCATACGTTGAGGTACTTCTCGACTCACTCTGCTCGCTCGAAGAGAAATCACCTGTCTGCCTCAGGCAGAGGCAACTACGTTCTCCTTTTTGAGCGTTAATAACGTTTAAAACTTCGGATGTCAAATTACCGATTAGCATTATCTTCAATCCCTTTTGCCGGCATACTATTTTTTCTGTGTTGCACTCCAATTGTCTATTCTCCACACGCACAAAATGAAATGCTTTCGCCCCATAATCCACAAGGACAAACACACGAGATTGGTGCGGCATTTGCACTCAACAAATGGGTAATCAATCGTAGCGAAGACACATCTTATGTCAAAACGTATCCGACTTCGAGTGTGAGCCTTTTCCACAATGCATACGCACCATTCGGGAAGTTCGAAGGCATCGGCGGTATTGAACTCATTTGTCTGCCAACCCAATGGGAGGAACCAGGTGTCTCTGGTTTTTTTTATATGGCTCAAGCCATTCGTGGGTTGCCAATACGCTACGTCCCATTTTACAGGTAGGTTCAATCTTTCGCCGTTGAGCTTCATTGCTGGCTATGGTATTGGTGAATTGGGTATTGCTGCCTATCAGACAAGATATACTTTATATCAAATCAGTCTACTGATACATAGTTATCCATTATCCAATCCCACATGGTGGGGTGGAAGTCGGATGGGTTCAGGAGCCGCGGGATTTGTGGTTGGCGGTGAGTATTCATTTACGACCAATATGTTTTTGAGAACAGAATATAGTTATTTAAAAAAACCTCCCATATCACCGTTCATCACGCAAGATGAACTGGAATCAATTGTCGGCTCAGTTCATTATCTAACTTTTGGCTTTTTCAAGCGATTGAAATGATTATTACTCCGAACATATAATAGTTTCAATTATGTTGTGGAACCTGTCATTCCGAACTTGTTTCGGAATCTCGATAAAGGGAGACTCTGAAATAAATTCAGAGTGACAATAGTGTAACATGCTAACGAAATCCACTGAAACTATTATATGTTCTCCTTAGTAACACCGTATTCGTAATTCGTCCCGCAAAACGGGATCCTCGATTTATCCCGCTTCGTATGATAATTCTATAAATAGGACTGCGGGATTTATCGATTATTATATGTATCAATATGAAAAATCGGGATTTTTCGTGCTCGTAAAATTATATTAAAACGAGTACGATTAGCACCGTCTCGAATTCTCAATGTTCGATTTTCCAATTCCGTAGTGGTCGAGCTTGCTCGACAGCCATTTGCAGAGTAAACTCTGCCACTACTATTATTTCCCGTTTCCGTAGTGGTCGAGCCCCGTAGCTCGAAGAGCAGCG
>JAUWCU010000111.1 GCA_030609135.1 Candidatus Stahliibacteriota bacterium
TGCTCGCCCCGTTAAATAAAGGTATAGCAAAATGTTTTTGGTATACTGAAATTAGTATTTAAACGGGGCTCGTGAAAACTGATGAAATTTCATTGCTTTTGACGGGGCTAAAGCCCCTACTCCACTAAATCAACAGCCTGAATGATTGACTTCACCGTTTTTTTTGTTATTATAAATAATATAATTTAGGGTTTTTAGGCATTTAGGTTTTTATTACATAAGGAGGTCGGATGGATTTTAATATCTTAGTTATCAACCCAGGCGCTGGTTCAACCAGGATAGCGGTCTTCAAAAATGAACAAGCGCTTTTTGAAGAAAACATCAGGCACCAACCTGAAGAATTACTCTATTTCCCAAAGATCATTGACCAGTATGAATTCCGTAGAGACAAGGTTCTTTCGCTACTCACATCCAAAGGGATTGACCTGAATACGCTGAACGCCACGGTTGGCAGAGGCGGTCCTTTCAAACCCCTGAGCAGCGGCACCTATAAAGTCAACGAGAAATTGATTGAGGATATAAAAACTGGTAATTATCAATCCGAGCATCCCTCGTTGCTCGGCGCGGTTATCGCTAAGGAAATCGCGGACCAGCTCAAGATCGATGCTTATTTTGTTGACCCGGTTTCAGTCGATGAATTCTGGGCGCTTTCAAGATACTCAGGACTCAAGGAAATAAACCGAAAAGCGTTAAGCCATGCATTGAACGTTCGCCTTGTCGCTAAAAAAGCAGCCAAACAAATGAATAAACCCTACAACGAATGCAACTTCGTCATTGTCCACCTCGGCACCGGGATAACCATCGCCGCTCACTTGAAGGGCAAACAGATCGATTCATCAAATGCCAATGAAGACGGACCTTTTTCACCCCAACGAACCGGTGCATTACCGACCATGGCTTTGGCAAAATTATGCTGCGGCAAACTCCAGTATTCTGATATCAAGAAAAAGCTGAATCGACAGGGTGGTATGCTTTCCTACTTAGGTACTGACGATATTCAGGAAATCGAGCGGCGCATTTGTCAGAATGATAAGGAAGCAGCAGCTGCATACAATGCCATGATCTACCAAATTGCTAAAGAAATAGGTGCTTATGCAGTCGTGCTCAAAGGGGAAATTGATACCATTATCATCACCGGTGGCATTGCCCATTCTCAAAAATTCGTCGCCTTGTTAAAATCCTGGGTGGGTTTCTTGTGCCCGAAATTCTTCGTATACCCAGGCGAAGGAGAAATGGAAGGCCTTGCCCAGGGTGTGCTAAGAGTCCTCAGAAACGAGGAAGAGGCTAAAGTCTACGGGTAGCCCACGTTTCATCTTACTTCTTACTTCTTGCTTCCTACTTCCAAACGTTGACACAAACTCAAATTTGGGTATAATCAAAATATATGAAATCCCTTTTATCAGGGAATGAAGCCGTCGCACGAGGCGCCTGGGAAGCTGGTTGTAATGTTGCCGCCACCTATCCAGGTACACCCTCAACTGAAATACTCGAGAACCTAATAAAATACCCCGGGATATATACCGAGTGGGCAGTGAACGAGAAAGTCGCCCTGGAAGTCGTAGCTGGCGCCTGTTTTGCTGGAGCGCGGGTGATAACCGCAATGAAACACGTTGGGCTCAATGTTGCGGCTGACCCCATGTTCACTATGGCCTACTCAGGGGTCACTGCAGGTTTTGTGATCGTCACAGCTGATGACCCTGGCATGTGGTCATCACAGAATGAACAGGACAATCGCCATTATGGTAGACACGCTAAAATCCCCATTCTCGAACCATCAGATTCAAATGAGGCAAAACTTTTCACTAAACTTGGTTTCGAGATTTCCGAGAAATTCGATACGCCGGTCCTTTTGAGACTAACAACAAGGATTTGTCATTCAACCTGTCTGGTCGAGCTTGGCAAAAGAAAAACCCATAAGGTAAAGGGTTATAAAAAAGACATAAAAAAACGCCTTGTCCTACCAGCCCATGCCAGGTTAAGGCATATTATTGTCGAAAAAAGATTGATAAATTTAGCCCGGTTCAGCGAAACCTTCCCCTTCAACAAAATCGAATGGGGCAAGAAAACGTTGGGTGTCATCACTTCAGGTATCTCTTATCAATATGCAAAAGAAGCATTTCCCAACGCAAGTTTCTTGAAATTATCTTTCACCTATCCAATCCCTGAAAAACTTATAAAACGATTTGCCCATCAAGTAAAGAAAATTATTGTTGTTGAGGAAGGCGACCCGATCCTGGAAACAGAAATAAAAGCAATGGGGATAAAAGTTACTGGCAAAGCTAAAATTCCGGTGTGCGGTGAGCTGACACAGAAAATAGTAAGGGAGAGTTTTGTCAGGAAAATAAGCACTAAAATAAAAGCCTACAAAGTACCTGCAAGACCTCCTGTTCTATGCCCGGGTTGTCCTCACCGAGGTGTCTTTTACATAATAAATAAGCTAAAACTCACCGCAACCGGAGACATCGGCTGTTATACATTAGGCGCTCTACCACCGCTCAATGCAATAGATACCTGCGTTTGCATGGGAGCATCAGTCACCAATGCTCATGGTTTGGAAAAAGCGCTGGGTAAGGATTTTAGCAAGAAATTAGTGGCGGTTATCGGCGACTCAACATTTTTCCATTCTGGAATTACCGGTTTATCAAATGCAGTGTATAATAAAGGAAATCTGAACCTACTCATCCTCGACAATTACACAACCGCAATGACTGGTCATCAACCTCACCCGGGCACTGGTAAACTTGCCAGAGGAGAACAAGGGAAACGAATACCGCCTGAGGATGTTGTCAAAGGATGCGGTGTTGAGTTCTTGAAAATCGTTGACCCTAACGATCTAAAAGCAACCGAGCACGCGATAAAACAAGCTCTTGAGTTTGATGGCGTTGCTGTTTTGATATTCAGAAGACCGTGTGCTCTGCTATTAAAACCAAACCCGGCATATTTTATTGATCCTGATTTATGCAAAGGTTGTAGACTGTGTCTGCGTATTGGCTGCCCTGCGATAAGTCTACAATTCCCCGAAGATCGAGAAAAACCGCTTGCCGTGATTGATCCAACGCTCTGCTTTGGTTGTGGGTTATGTGCGCAAGTCTGCACCTGCGGTGCAATACTTGCGCCAGAAAAAGCAAAAAAGGGCAAAAAATGAAAAGAGATGCATTTGATATAATCATCTGCGGAGTTGGCGGGCAAGGTATTATCCTGGCATCAAATGTGCTCTGCAACACGGCATTTCTTGAAAGTTTTGACGTCAAAAAAAGTGAAGTGCACGGTATGGCTCAACGTGGGGGCAGTGTTATAACACATGTAAGGATTGGCAAGAAAATACATTCGCCACTGATTGAACAAGGGAATAGTGATATAGTCTTAGCCTTTGAAAAACTGGAGGCTCTGCGGTACATTCACTATTTGAAAAAGAACGGTACAGCAATTGTCAATGATCGTGAAATACCACCGATGAGCGTCCTGACTGGTGCAGCTCAATATCCGGTAAACATAAAAGGTAAACTCAAGCACCGTGGTATGATATACTTTGTTGATGCGGAAAAAATCGCCTTTGAATTAGGTAATAGGCGCACTGTAAATATCATCCTTTTGGGTGTCCTTTCCTGTTTCTTGGGGTTTAAAAAGAAATCGTGGAAAACAGCAATCAGTAAAAATGTAAAAAAGAAATTTGTGGACCTCAACCTCGCCGCGTTCAACAGAGGTGCAAGTCTGTTGACGAAAATCGATATACTCAGCTTTAAGAAAAAGCAATCGAGGTAGCTCTGGACCGAAACTCACGCTTTTGTCCTTACATGTTCATTATCAAAAAGGAGGAATGATGGCAATACTCGATTTCTTGAAAGATGTTGGTGCCAACATCTTAGGTATTGACAGTGAATCGCAAGATATTGAAGAGCTGCTCAATCAGGAACTTGGTGGTCGAATAAGTGATTTAAAGAGTGACTTCACAAGTGGTACTGTCACGCTCTACGGTTCTTGTGATACGCAGGCGACCAAAGAGAAAGCTGTGCTCTTAGCTGGCAATATAAAGGGTGTAGAAAAAGTCAATGATGAACATTTATCAGCACCGCCCTCTGAGGAAATAACTGAGTATTACACGGTGCAACCAGGTGACACTCTTTCTAATATCGCCAGTCGACTCTATGGAAACGCCGGGAAATATCCGGTTATCTTCGAAGCAAACCGCGAAGTTATAAAAGATCCAAACCTTATCTATCCAGGACAGACACTGCGTATAATAAAACCACCCGCTGTGCAAGCAACCTCTGATAACTATACTGTCAAACCAGGCGACACTCTTTCCAAAATAGCAAAAGAATTTTACGGCGACGCCCGCAAGTATTCAATAATTTTTGAGGCTAACCGGGACATCCTTAAGGACCCGAACATTATCCAACCGGGACAGAAACTGCGCATACCGAAAATTGCTGAGTAGTATTCAGTACTGTGTATAATATTAGCAAGGAGATGAGATTAGAACAGAAACATAACGTATTCCCACAGTTAAGTGCGGGTATATATGAGATAAGCAACATAATTATATAAAGTGTAGATGAATAAAATTGATCCACGTTTCAAAACAATAATTGATAACAGAGAAGGAAATACCTTACTTGATATGCTAATAAATTTAAAATTTGAGGGAACATATAAGAAACAAACTGATTATTAAATCTTGTGAGAATACAGAGCTTGTGAAAAATAGGCTTGTTAAGGCGAGAAGTGTTTAAATTATGAAGGATAGAAAAGAATCTGAAACTCTCGAATTTAAGAAATCTGTTGGTGAATGGAAAGAAATTGTGGAAACGGTATCTGCTTTTTCTAACACAAGCGGTGGAAAGATAGTTGTTGGAGCATCAAATTCTGGCAAAATTCTTGGTACAAGAATTGGAAAAAATTCAATTGAAGATTTAACGAATAAAATTGTTACTAATACCGACCCAAAAGTTTATCCCAAAATTGCAGTAGAAAAAATTGAAAAGAAAAAAGTTATCGTAATACAAGTTAACGAATCTACTGACAAACTAGTTTTGGCATTTGGTAGACCTTTTAAAAGGGTAGGCAAATCTACTGTCAGGATGTCCAAAGATGAATATGAGAAAATAATATTGGACAAACATAGTGGAAAATTGCAGTTTGATAGACAGATTTGTGAAGGTACAAATCTAAAAGAGATAGACTGGGATTTTATAAAAGAGAAGTTTATTCCTTTATATGAGAAAGTATCAGGGAAGAGAATCGTTGGTAGTTTAAAGTCTCTTTTAGAATCTTTAGAATGTATTAGAAAAGGCAAACCCACTAATGCTGGAATTCTCTTATTCGGTAGGAATCCGCAGAAATTTTTTATGAATACTTATATTGCTTTAGCAAGATATAAAGGAAAAGAAATTAGTGCTGAGCGACTTGACTATAAAGAATTTCAAAGAAATATCATTAAACAGATAGATGATTGCAATACTTATATAAAAGAACATATTGCTATTATGTCTCGTCTATTGATTCATAAAGTAGAGAGAGAAGATATTCCTGAATATGGCTGGTTCAGTATTAGAGAATTAATTACTAATGCTGTCTGTCACAGAGACTATTCCAAACAAGGCAGCAAAGTCATTATAAAGATGTTTGATGACCATATTGAATATTATAATCCTGGCGGGTTACCTGAAGGAATAACTCCTGAAAATATTACAAAGAAACAATATTCAAGAAACCCAATCATAGCAAAAATACTGGCAAAAATCAGGTATATTGAAGAATTGGGCGAAGGTTGGAATAAAATAATAGATGAGCATAAAAAGCATCCTCTAAAACCTAAAACGCCGAAGATAGTCAGTGATGAATTCAGTGTTTTAGTCACTTTGTTTTCTACAAAAGAAAAATTCGAGAAGAGAACTTCAGAATTAAACGAAAGACAAAAGAAAGCAATTGAATATACAAGAAAAAAGGGCAAAATTACCAACAGCGAGTATCAAAAAATCAATAAGACGATTAAGAAAACATCTACTCGTGATATACAAGATCTTGTTAGAAGAGAAATTTTGTTCAGAAAAGGGCGAACTGGTAGAGGTGTTTACTATATCTTAAATCCTATTTATAGGGGACATAAGGGGACATAAGGGGACAATCATAAATGTTTAATGTCCGCAGAAAGGCAGCAAATAGCTATTTAAAGAAACTGATTGATTTAGGATTCATTGCAAGAAAAGGGGCAGGCAACGCGGTATACTATGTTTTTAAAGTTGGATAATATCTACGAGATTGCGTTTCCTTCGTTTCCAGCTTATTTCCTTTTCTTGAGATTAACCTCTGAATTTGGTAAGGGGTTTACAGAGACCAATTTGAAATACATGCGACAGTTTTATCTCACTTATCCAAAACTCTACGCAGTGCGTAGAGAATCTGAGAAAGGTCACGCACTGCGTGACGAATCTACGAAATTGACATGGACCCACTATCGTCTTCTCTTTAAGGTAGACAATCCAGATGCCAGAAGTTTTTATGAAATAGAAGTGGCTCAAAATCGGTGGTCAACCAGAGAGCTGGAACGACAGATAAATTCTCTCCTTTTTGAGCGGTTATCTCTGAGTAAAGATAAAAAGGGATTGATGCGTCTTGCTAAAAAAGGTCAGGAAATTCAGAAACCTGACGATTTAATTAAAGACCCTTATATCCTTGAATTCACAGGGTTGAAAGAGGAACCTCATCTTCGGGAAAGCACGCTTGAAGGTGCCTTAATTGATCATTTGCGAGAATTTATCCTTGAATTAGGGAAAGGATTTTCTTTCGTGGCAAGACAGAAACGCATTACCCTTGATGGCGACCATTTTCACATTGACTTAGTGTTCTACAATCGTTTGTTGAAATGTTTTGTCTTAATCGACCTTAAGGTTGGTAAATTAACCCATCAGGATTTAGGACAGATACAGTTGTATGTCAATTACTATGACCGTGAAATAAGGCAAAAAGATGAAAATCCACCTATTGGTATTATACTCTGCACAGATAAAAATGACGCCGTGGTGCGTTATACACTGCCAAAAGGTGAAAAGAAGATTTTTGCCTCCAAATACAAACTTTACTTGCCAAGCAAGAAAGAACTTGTGGCAGAATTGAAAAGAGAACGTGCCATGATTGAACAACAAAAGAAACTGGCAAAATAATCAATGTACGACAATGAATAAGTTCTTACATTTGCTTAGTTCTGATTTAGAAGAGAAACTGAAATCGCTGGGAGTCGAAGGGTTTCTTGACTATCTTGGAGATATGAGATTGCAACAGAAAAAGGTCCGTATGGAAAATCTCCTTAAAATTGCCAATCCTGATGAAGCACTCTACCGAGAAATTATGCTCGCTCTGGGATATAAAAATAATAAAGTTCAGTTTCTTGAGTTAGCTATGATACTGCCATATTCAGAAATATCAAAACTCAAAGACCCAAACACCATTGAAAAGGCACTCCTCTATAGAGCAGGATTCGATAAATCAAGAAATGGTCTGCCAGAAGATTTTGATTTCTCTTTAAAAATGAATAAGTCAGTATGGTGCTATAAAGACGTGAGGCCGTATAATCGCCCCGATAAAAGAATAAAGGGTGTCTCAAAGTTTCTATATAAATCCTGTAAAGATGGTTTATGCCGGATGTTTGAAATAGCAATTGACAAAGGCTTTACAAAAAACACAGACCAAAAATCAGTAAGAAAATTTTGTACAGAATCAACGAGATTATTTACTAATATACGAAAAGGTGCCATAGGAAAATCCAGAGCCTATGAGATTATCTTCAATATAATATTTCCTTTCTTTATCACTTATTTTGAGCAAAAAAAGAAAAAGCAGTTTTTAGAATTTCTCTATAGGATCTTTGTTGTACATCCTTCCCTTGCGGACAATTCAGTTACTAAATCTATGAAACTTCAGCTTTTCGGTCAGAATAAAGATGCTGCGAGTAAAGTTATTAATAATGTGGTACG
Source organism: Candidatus Stahliibacteriota bacterium (assembly GCA_030609135.1). Classification (GTDB taxonomy): domain Bacteria; phylum Hydrothermota; class Tepidihabitantia; order SM23-42; family SM23-42; genus JAUVZL01. The sequence goes on from JAUWCU010000111.1 coordinate 7,974, forward strand.
CTATTTTGGACTAATTCAACTACATACTAAGGAAAACATATAATAGTTTCAGTGGATTTCGTTAGCATGTTATACTATTGTCACTCTGAATTTATTTCAGAGTCTCACTTTATCGAGATTCCGAAACAAGTTCGGAAAGACAGGTTCCACAACATAATTGAAACTATTATATGTTCGGAGAAATAAAAGGAGGTTAGATGGCACTGCCAAAACGAAGGCAATCGCATGCCCGTAAAAATAAAAGGCGCTCCCAATACAAGATAAAAAAAAGAGACTATATTGAATGCCCAAAATGTCACAGTCCAAAACTCCCGCATCGGGTTTGCCCAAACTGC
>JAUWCU010000021.1 GCA_030609135.1 Candidatus Stahliibacteriota bacterium
GAAAACTGAAATGACTTTATCAACCCATTTTTTGATAAAGTATTTTCTGAATGTACCCCATGCCCAAATCTGAGGTGGAAGGAAATAATAAACTCTGCAACCCAGATACTTTGCATACTTACAGAGCAATATATTCAAACCGGGGTAAGCAACCCCAATAAATGTCTTGGGTCGAATCCTGTACATCAGACGTGCGATCTTTCCGTAGATTGTGTAATTACGATAGGCTGTTAAGAATCCGCTTGTAAAACCAAGCGTCGTCATTCTATGATAATCTGCCAGAACATCCGCCCCGCTCTCCACCAGGTTCTTGCCGCCCACTGCAAAGATTCTCAGACCTGGCGTTTTGGCTTTCATGTCACAGGCTAAGAATGAGGCATACAAATCACCAGATGGCTCACCCACACTGATGAATACAGGACCCTCAACTTCCATTGACATCATCTTATATGCCAATGATACGCAATTTTGTTTGGAAATCAACGTATTTGGTTAAGTATTAGTCTAAGATTTTTTGTCAGTATTCTTTGACGGTTTTGAATCTACTTTAGCAGGCAGGCTTGGTTTTTTGTCTGGCTTTTTCAATTCGGTACTTCTTTTTTCCTGGGGTTGGGGTAAATTGGGTCTCTTGTAGTCAGTTATGTAAAACCCTTTTCCTTTAAAGATTAACCCCACGCCTCCACTAATCAAACGCCTTAATTTACTACGGCATTTCGGACATCTTTGCAAAGGTTTATCAGTAATTTTTTGAAATTCCTCAAATCTGTATTTACACTTGATGCATTCGTATTCGTAAGTAGGCATACCTTATTGAGTATGGGAGAACCGGAAAAAGGGAGAAACGGTGAAAGAACCTGTTTTTTTTTGGTTATGCATATCACCGATACTCCCCATCCCCCATGCTCCGTTTCTTATTAATATCCGCCGTAACCACCACCGCCTGGCGGCATTGGTGGTGCTTTTTCTTCTTCAGGTTTCTCGACGACTACGGCTTCAGTCGTGACAAGAAGCGCTGCAATACTTGCAGCATTCTGTAAAGCAGACCGTGTCACCTTGGTTGGATCATTAATCCCAGCAGCGACCATATCTTCAATCTTTTCAGTCATCACATTATAACCAAAAGCGCCTTCTGCTGTCTTGACCTGTTCAACAATTACTGAACCTTCTTTTCCAGCATTTGTAGCAAGCTGTCTGGTCGGTTCTTCAAGCGCTCTTTTGACAATATTAATACCGATTTGCTGATCACCTTCTAACTTCAGTTTATCAAGGGATGATATCGAACGAATCAGAGCAACACCACCACCTGGTACAATACCCTCTTCGACTGCTGCTCTTGTGGCATGAAGCGCGTCTTCAACTCGCGCCTTCTTCTCTTTCATTTCAATCTCAGTTGCTGCACCGATATTCAGAACTGCTACACCACCAGCAAGTTTTGCCAACCTTTCCTGGAGTTTTTCCTTATCATAGTCTGATGTTGTTTCTTCCATCTCATTTCTTATCTGAGTAATTCTTGCCTGTAAATCAGCTTTTTTACCAGCACCTTCAATAATCGTCGTGTCTTCCTTATCAATAGTAACCCGCTTTGCTTGACCTAAATCAGAAATCTGCACATTCTCAAGTTTGAGACCAATGTCCTCTGAAATAAGCTTACCGCCGGTGAGAACTGCGATATCTTCCAGCATGGCTCTTCGACGGTCGCCATAACCCGGTGCCTTTACTGCTGAGACTTGCAAAGTTCCCCTTATCTTATTGACGACTAATGTTGCAAGTGCCTCGCCTTCGACTTCTTCGGAAATTATCAAGAGTGGTTTTCCTTTTTGTGCGATTTTCTCAAGGACCGGCAAAAGATCTTTCATAGCGCTGATCTTTTTCTCATACAACAGAATGTAGACGTCTTCGAGAACACATTCCATGCGGTCGGGGTTAGTTATGAAATAAGGTGAAAGATAACCACGGTCAAACTGCATCCCTTCAACAACATCAAGGGTCGTTTCCATACCCTTTGCTTCCTCAACCGTGATAACACCATCCTTGCCAACCTTGTCCATAGCATCGGCAATGAGTTTACCTATTTCGTTATCATTGTTTGCCGAGATAGCTGCAACCTGCGCAATGTCGCTCGACCCTTTAATTGGTGTTGATAGCTTTTTTAAATTGTCAACTACTGATGCAACTGCTTTGTCGATTCCTTTCTTGACTTCCATAGAATTTGCACCAGCAGTAACAGTCTTTAACCCTTCACGATAAATCGCTTCGGCTAATATCGTTGCTGTAGTTGTTCCATCACCAGCAACGTCAGACGTTTTGGAAGCAACTTCTTTAACCATCTGAGCACCCATGTTCTCGAATTTGTCTTCTAGATCAATCTCCTTTGCTACGGTCACGCCGTCTTTTGTAATCGTTGGTGCTCCAAATTTCTTCTCAAGAATCACATTTCTTCCTTTTGGGCCGAGGGTAATCTTCACCGCCTCAGATAATACCTGGAGACCCTTCAAAATTGCCCTTCTTGCGTCTTCGCTGAATTTTATTTCTTTTGCTGCCATGTCTATTCTCCTTTTGATTTCTTGGTTTGCTCAATAATCCCCAGGACATCATCCTCACGCATGATCAAGTATTCTTTTTCTTCCAATTTAATTTCGTTACCAGAGTACTTACCAAAGAGAATTACATCACCTTTTTTGACTTCAAGCGGGATCCTATTCCCTTTTTCGTCCCTGCGTCCGTCGCCGGTTGCGATCACCTTACCCTGTTGAGGTTTTTCCTTTGCCGTATCAGGGATAATTATACCGCCCTTTTTCATCTCTCGCTCAATTCTTTCAACAAGAATATTATCATGAAGCGGTTTTATTTTCATTTTTCCTCCTTCTTTTCTCTATACCAATAGACTCTTGCCAACTTTTGCTCATCTGAGAACTTATACTCCACGCTACCGCCATAGGAATGATACAGCATTCTACCCAGATGAACTGCTAAATTCTCCGAGGTGGTCTCAACCCGAACCTCATCATCTTTTTCAATGATATCAATGATTCTATCAAGCGGGTTGTGAGTAACCTCTTTAGCTTCTTCATTTCTCAACATATTGAGAATCTGATCACGTCTCTGCGCGAAAAAATTACCGGTTATATAGACAATCCCCATGACATAATGATCTTCCTCTTTCCGGCAGGCCGGGCATTTATGCTGCTCGACTGCCAGTTTTGGGTCAAAATCCGGAATTTTCTGCCACCGCCGGCGTCTATAAACAAGTCCGCAGCGCGGACAAAAAGTCGGCTCCTTGTAACTTTTTCTAGTCAAATACGGATCATCGAGATGGGGTCTCAGCCCCCCTCTAATACCTCGTCTTCCTTTTGGCAAAACCCGTCTCCTTTTTTTCTCTCTATCATAATTTTCTTACACTTACTGCCTATAAAACACAAACACATTGGGCGAAACCCGACTTGAACGGGTGACCTTCTGCTTGTAAGGCAGACGCTCTCGCCAACTGAGCTATTCGCCCTTATGACACTATATTATACACAAAAGTTTAGTCTTGTCAATATTTCAGTGCTGTTTTTCTGTGGTTTTTGAGAAATCAAATGTCTGCCAATATTCAATCTCCAATATCATTGACTTCCTGTGATTTGTGGGTTATAATAAAGGCTAAAATCGAAAGGAGGAATTTCTATGCGACGGGTGATTATCATGGGCGCAGCAGGAAGGGATTTTCATAATTTCAATGTGTTTTTCAGAAAAAACAAGGATTTTAAAGTGGTCTGCTTTACCGCCACCCAAATACCCAATATCGCGGGGCGTAAGTATCCTAAAGAACTTGCCGGAAAAAGGTATCCGCGTGGCATATTTATATTGCCAGAAAGTAAATTAACCGATTTAATTAAGAAATTTAAAGCCGATATTGTGGTCTTTTCTTACTCGGACGTTTCTCACAATTATGTAATGCACAAGGCGTCCGAAGTGATTGCCGCGGGAGCTGACTTTTGGTTATTGGGTCTGAGCTCGTCCGTACTGAAATCCCGGAAAAAGATTGTTTCGATTTGTGCTTCGAGAACCGGTGCCGGCAAAAGTCAAACGACAAGGCTAATATGCGATATCCTACAGGCAGAGGGTATAAGGTTCTCAGCAATCCGGCATCCAATGCCGTACGGTGACTTAAAAAAACAGGCAGTACAGATGTTTTCTAAGATGGCTGATTTGGATCGCCACAAGTGCACAATCGAAGAACGTGAAGAATATGAACCGCATGTTAGAAGAGGTAATACTATTTTTGCGGGCGTTGATTATGAACTGATTTTGAAACAAGCCGAGAAGATTTCTGATGTTATTGTTTGGGATGGCGGCAACAATGACCTGCCGTTTTACAAATCTGACTTGCATATTGTTGTCGTTGATCCATTCCGTGTTGGTGATGAAACCGTATATCATCCAGGAGAAGCGAATGTCAGGTTTGCTGATATTGTAATAATAAATAAGGTCGATACTGCTTCACGCAAGGATGTCAAGCTGCTCAACGAAAATATAAGAAAATTGAACAGGCGGGCTGTAATACTCGAAGCTACATCCCCTTGCATCGTTGATAAACCTGAACTGATCCGCAACCGCAAAGTAGTCGTTGTTGAGGACGGTCCAACCCTCACGCACGGTGGCATGTCCTTTGGTATTGGTATTGTTGCCGCCAAAAAATTTCGAGCCAAGAAGATTGTCGATCCAAGACCGTATGTTATCGGGTCCATACAAAAAGCGTATGTAAAATATCCACAGATCAGTATGCTTATACCAGCCCTGGGCTATGGTCAAAAGCAGATAAGAGAACTCGAGAAAAGCATTAATAGTGTACCTGCTGATTCAATAGTAATGGCAACGCCGGTCGACCTGCGCAAACTGATGACATTGAACAAACCCACGGCAAAAGTGGATTATGAGCTTAAAATAAAATCAAAGCCAATACTCAAGATGCTTCTGAAGAAACATCTTGGAATTTAAACGAATAGTAACGGATGCAAACAGATAAAAATCCGTCTGAATCCGCCTATATCCGTCTAAATCATCTTTTACGGAGTAAAATGAAAGGAGTAATAAGATGCTCAAAAGATTAGTTTATAATTTTGGTGGCAAAAAAGCACAGGGCTCAGCAAAAATGAAAAACGTACTCGGTGGAAAAGGTGCAAACCTTGCAGAGATGACAAACCTTGGCGTATCCATACCGCCTGGTTTCACAATTTCGTCAGAATTGTGTATCGACTTTCTCAAGAGGAAAAAATACCCAAAGATTTTGAAACAGGATGTCGAAATAGGCATAGCAAGGGTGGAAAAACTTACCGGCAAGAAGTTTGGTGATAAGAAAAATCCCCTACTCTTTTCAGTACGTTCTGGTGCCCGTAGTTCAATGCCGGGGATGATGGATACAATACTCAATCTTGGATTGAATGACTCGACAATAAACGGATTAATCGAGAAAACTGGTGACCATCGATTCGCTTATGATTGCTATCGCCGTTTTATTCAAATGTACTCAGATATTGTCCTCCAGATCCCTCGAAAAAAATTCGAAGCACTCATTGATAAAATGAAAAAACGAAAGCGTGCCAAGACCGACCTCGATCTTAGTGGTGATGATTGGAAAGAGATTGTCAAACAATTCAAAAAGCTGGCTATGACAGAAACGAAAAAAGCGTTTCCAGGTGACCCCCGGGAACAACTGTGGGGAGCGATTGGCGCAGTCTTCAATTCATGGAACACCCCGCGGGCAAAAGAATACCGCAGGATATACAAGATACCCGATGATTGGGGGACTGCAATAAATGTACAGTCAATGGTTTTTGGCAATATGAGAACCAACTCTGCAACCGGTGTCGTGTTCACGCGCAATCCAGCCACCGGCGAAAACAAAGTCTATGGCGAGTTTCTCCAGAATGCCCAGGGTGAGGATGTGGTAGCCGGCATTAGAACCCCCAGAAAGATGATTGAACTGAAAAAGCTACAACCTGCTGCTTACAATAAACTCATTAGTATACTCAAAAAACTAGAAAAACACTACCGTGACCTTCAGGACGTTGAATTCACTGTCGAGCAAGGAAAACTATGGATACTCCAAACACGAGCTGGTAAGAGAACTGCCCTTGCCAATATCAAGATTGCGGTCGACCTTGTGACCCAGAAACTGATAAAAAAAGAAGAAGCTGTGCTGCGCGTAACACCAACTGAATTAGATCAGGTCCTTCACCCTATGATAGACCCAACAATTAAATATAAAACCCTTGCTAAAGGCTTGCCTGCGTCACCCGGTGCTGCGGTTGGTCAAGTTGTCTTCTCATCAGAAGAGGCGGTCCGGCTTGCCAAGGACGGCAAGGCGGTTATCCTGGTGAGGCTCGAAACATCTGCTGATGACATACACGGCATGGAAGCAGCAAAAGGTTTTCTCACAGCACGCGGTGGCATGACCTCACACGCCGCCGTTGTTGCGCGTGGCATGGGCAAACCGTGTATTGTTGGCTGTGGTGAAATAAATATCAATATAACCGCCCAGACATTCACCGCAAGCAGTACAATGGTGAAAAAAGGTGACATAATCAGCGTTGATGGAACCGAAGGAAAAGTCATCTTGGGTGAGGTAAAACTAATCGAACCAGAAATGACAAAAGACGTAATTCAATTACTGAAATGGGCTGATTCCTTTCGAAGATTAGGTGTAAGAACAAATGCGGACCGCCCTGGAGATTCCAAAATTGCGCGCGATTATGGCGCCGAAGGCATAGGACTCTGCCGTACTGAACACATGTTTTTCAAACCTGAACGTGTTGCGGTAATGCGCGAGATGATCATTGCCCGGGATGAAACAGGCAGGAGAAAAGCAGTAGCAAAACTATTGCCCATGCAACGTGAGGATTTCATCGGTATTTTCAAAGTCATGGATGGTTTGCCAGTGATTATTAGAACCCTTGACCCACCTTTACATGAATTTCTTCCTAAAGACGATAAATCAATCAGGAAACTCGCCGATGATTTGAACGTACCATTTGATAACCTCAAGTCAATAGTTGTCTCTTTGCACGAATCTAACCCTATGCTTGGACATCGTGGATGTCGTCTCGGCGTTACTTATCCGGAAATAACCGAAATGCAGGCACAAGCTATATTTGAGGCCGCGTGTGAAGTCGCTAAGAAGGGCATAAAGGTGATACCTGAGGTCATGATCCCAGTGGTCATGGAAGCTGGTGAGCTCGCCAATCAAAGAGCGATCGTTGATAAAATAGCCAAGCAGACCATGAAAAAATATGGTGTGAAACTGAAGTACATGATCGGCACAATGATTGAAATCCCGCGTGCTGCATTAACCGCAGACAAAGTTGCCAAATTCGCTGACTTCTTTTCATATGGCACAAACGATATGACGCAGACAACCCTTGGCTTTTCCCGTGATGATGTGGCAAAGTTCGTTCCCAAATACATTGAGATGGGGCTTCTAAAAGATGATCCGTTCAAGACAATTGATATTGACGGCGTTGGAAAAGTCCTTGAAATGGGCATTAAACTCGGCAGAAAGACTAAACCCAAACTCGAGATAGGTATTTGCGGTGAGCACGGTGGAGACCCAAAGTCAATCCATTTCTGCCATAAGATCGGCATGGATTATGTATCTTGTTCGCCTTACCGGGTGCCTATTGCACGTTTGTCTGCAGCCCATGCTGCATTAGAGGAGAAGTTCAAGAAAAAGAAATAATTGCCGGTCTTTTTGCCTGAATCCTCGCCACTTTTTGTAATTCGGTTGTTACAGTTCCAATAAAATATGCCGAAATTTCGCAGATTTTGTAGTGGCAGACCTTGGTCTGCTCAAACTGATAATCGTCGAGCAAGCCCCGTGGAATAAATAGAAGAGAATTTGGCACAGAGAAAGAATATTGCTTCAACAATGAGGTTAATATGGTTAAATATAATAATCTCCTGTATTCCACAGGGCAAGCTCGACCACTACATTGTGCACCATGCAATCTGAAAAAAGGACTCAGCGAGAACACACCTTGACATCTAACTCGTTTCTCCTATAATATCTATAGAGGAAAAGAATGCAGAATTTCCTATTAGGGTTTGTCATACTATCAACAGTATTGCCTGGTGAAATTATCACCTTTAACAACAATTGGCATACGGGTCACGGTTTCAGGCTAATCTCTGAAACACCTTCAGGTGTCGAGGTCGTATTCTCTGTCAAACAATTGGTAATTGATGACGTACAGATTAATGACATTCCAATGAAAACGGTATCTATCCCTGGTGTTTTCCTGCCCAATAATGAAGGTGCACCCAACCTACCTGGCATGGGACGGTACATTGCCATTCCCCAGGGTGCACAGGCACGGGTCATAATTCTTTCCGAACAAACTAAAGTATATCACAATATAGATATTGTACCAGCACACAATATCCCGTTAGAAACTGATACTATGCCTTTACGCTATAAAAAAGATATGGCTATTTATGGTCGTAATGCATATTATCCAGACAACCCAGTAATATTATCTAAACCTATGAAAATACGTGGGGTTGATGTTGTGATCTTGGGGATAACGCCATTTCAATACAATCCTGTAACAAAAGAGTTAATTGTGTATAAAGACCTGCGTGTGCGCGTCGATTTTATCGGCGGTAATGGTCATTTTGGTAAAGACCGGCTGCGCAGTCTATACTGGGAGCCTATCTTGCAAGGACACCTCCTTAACTACAAATCCTTACCCACGATTGACTTTTGCAGGCCTCGCCAACAGCGTGATGGGTATGAATACATCATAATCGTACCAGATGATTCAGTATTTGAGGCATGGGCAGATACAATAAAGAATTGGCGCAAACTCCAGGGTATCTCCACTGAAGTCTTTACGTTAACTGAGGTTGGTGGCTCAACGCCCGAAGCAATTGAAGCCTTTATTGACAGTGCCTATAATAACTGGACTCCTGCTCCAGTAGCAGTATTATTATTATCTGATCATCCATCTTCAGGAGACTATTATGGAATTCCCACAACAGCAATAGGAGATAACAAATATGCTGATACTGACGGCGACAGTCTACCTGAAATAAATATTGCGCGGATAACCGCACAAACAGGCACTCATTTGAATATTATGATAAATAAATTTTTGAGTTATGAACGAGCGCCGTATACTGACCCAGGGTTCTATGATCACCCACTTGTTTCATGCGCTTATTACCTGCCCCGTTGGTTCCAATTGACTTCTGAGATTTTACGTGGCTTCCTTATTAATGAACTCACCAAAGATCCAGCAAGACAATATGGTTTGTATGGTGGCATGGGATCAAAAGTATGGTCAACTGCACCTAATACTGAATTATTGGTAGCCTATTTCGGTGAATCAGGTCTTTGCTATATCCCCGATTCCAATTATTACATAGACAGCGCTGGGTGGTGGTGGAATGGTTCAGCTGCAGGAATAAACAATGCAATTAACGCCGGAGCATTCATTATTCAATATCGGGATCACGGTTCAGAAACCGGATGGGCAGAACCGCCATATCACATAAATGACCTCGCAGGTCTTAATAATGCTATGTACCCTTTTGCTATTTTAGTCAGCAGTCTTAACGGTAATTATACCTCTGCAAACCCATGTTTTGTTGAAGTCCTTCATAGAATGCAGCACGGTTCCCTGGGTGCAATCGCAGCATCAGGAGTTATTTGGTCTTATGTATCCGACATTTACAATCTCGGAGTATTCGATGGTCTATGGCCTGTATTTGACCCTGGTTACCCATTATGCAATCTATCAGGATATGAAAACTTAAGACCAGGTTTTGCTAATGTGTCTGGGAAATACTATCTGGCGTCACATGCTTGGGCGTCTAACCCGGAACACAAAACAATAATTTATGGTCTCTACCACATGCACGGTGATGCATTTACCACACTCTATTCTGAAATACCAGAAAGCCTAAGTGTCTTTCATTCACCGTGGCTCATCGCCGGCGCCACATCTTTCACGGTCCAAGCAGACGACAGCTCAGTGATTGCCCTAACTGTTGATGGTGAAATCATTGGTGTGGCTGAAGGTACAGGCGCACCGATCCCTATTACAATCCCACCTCAATCTCCACCTGATATAATGAAAGTTACAGTAACCAAAGCAAACTATTACCGCTATGAAAAAGATGTCCCGGTTGTTGTCGGAGTGGAAGAAAATTACCTGACCACTCAACCTGTCTACATAAAAATTAATCCTGTAATTTCACGTGACCGTCATTTTGTACTACAATATAGTATCAATGCAAAAACACCTTTGGATTTAAAGGTATATAATGTCTCTGGAAGTTCAGTGTATTACCAAGAATGGAAAGAGCTAAATGGTGATGGTGAACTTTTATTCAGCCTCAGCGACTTAGCCCAGGGTGTATATTTTGTAAGAATGAGAACGACAGATAGAATTGGAACGGATAAGGTTGTCCTACTGAGATAAAAATTGCTCTTTTGTTGTAATAGTTTAGTTTTTCCTAAATCGCTCTTCAATAAACAAAGAACAAACAGACAAGCGGAGTAGCAAAATTTGTTCTGCGCTGTTTTGGTGCGAGACAAGTCTCGCTACTCCAATTTTTAGGAAAAACTTACCTATTACCTTTTGTTCAAGAAAAACAACAAGTGAGATTTCCAAAGAGATAGGAATCTCCCTCACATTAGCTTGTGCAACGTTAAGAATTCTTTCGTAAGCTACTTCTGTTCAGCGAGCTTTCGTTTCAGTTCTTGAAGCGCGCTGATCGCTTCATCTATCTTATCTTCAGCAATGAGCCGGCTAACCCTTGCTTTGTATTCTGCTTTTATGCTTGCACCTGGTGTATTCCCAAGGCTGTCCAAGGTGAATTCGTGCATACCTTCAGTTCTAAATTCCCGCATAGGCTTAACGTCTTCTTGTATGGGCTCCATACCGATATCTTCAGGCATGGCGATCTTCTCTGCATCAGCAGGGTTTAACTCCCGAACTTCAATGTCATCTGATTTTTCAATCGTTGTATCCTTAGCTTTATCCGGCTCTTTCTTCTTGATCAATGAGTCTAAAACCGATTTACTCTTTTTGCCTTTTCTTAGTTTATCAAGGATACCCATCTTTGTTACCTCTCAACGATATCACTCGCCAATCTTGCCCTCTTTGTACAACTTTATCGCTTCGCGGGCTTCGTGGTTCGAGGGATCTATTTCGATCGCATGTTCATAGGCTTTAATAGCTTCGTCATACTTCTCCATTTCGATTAGAGCTTTACCGAGATTTACATAGGCGTGTGCATAGTTAACATTTTTCTTGATTGCCTGTTGGAATGCGATTACTGCATCATCCAGTTTCTTCATCCGAAGATGCAGCAAGCCAAGGTTGTTGTGTATTTCAGACATATTGGGTTCCATATCCAATGCCTTCTTGTAGATCTTCTTTGACTCATTGAATTTACCCAATTCGGCAAGGAGCAAACCCTTGAGGTTCAAATACTCAGCGGTCTGCTCAATCTCCAGTGCTTTGTTTATCTCATTTACAGCAAGTTCGTAGTTACCACGATAATAATACAATGTGGCACGGTCAAAGTGATCAAGTCCTTCTTTCTTCCATCGTTTTTCTTGCTCCTCTTTGTACCGCGTTTCTTCCCTCACAAAATATTCTTTCATATGTTCAAGAATTGTCTTGGTGTAGTTAGAGAGTTTCTCCTGTCGGTCAAAGGAATCTTTGAATTCCTTTTCCACTTCTTTCGTCATCTCTCTAATCCGAGTATTCAATTCATCAAACTTACCAGCAAGATTTGCAATATCACCAAATGTTTTCTCATACTGCTTCTCAAGTGCGCCGATCTCGGTTTTCATTTCCTTCACCAGATCCTTTACTGAATCATGCATTCCTTCACCAACCTTGCCGACGCCCTTTGTCATGCCTTCTGCCAAACCAGCAATCTTACCGAGTGATTCAATATAGTTACTGTTTAGATTCTTCATCATGTCGCTCATCGACGCAAGACTGTCTGACGACTGTTTGAATAGTTCCTGCAGCTGGATGACAACACCCTGAACATTATTCAATGAGGCTGTCTGATCGGTCTTCAAATTGCTTATCTCTGACTTCACGCCATCGATGTAAACCCCTATATCATTCTTGAGCCCTTCGAGGATCGTTGCAGTATGCGCTTTCAATTCAGTAACATCGCCCTTTACGCTATCACCAACACCGGCGAAACTCGTTATCAACCCTTGAAGACTCTGTTCCTGCACTTTGCCAGAATCTGTAAACACTCTACCCAAATCATCAAACTTTATCGCAAGCGTATTCTTCAATTCACCAATATCTGTTTTGATACCTTCGCTAACATTGCCAAAATCGCCAACCAAACTACGTACAGTTTCACTACTTGATTTCAACTCGTCGCTAAAGATTCTACCCAAATTATCAAACTTCGCTGCAAGACCAGTGAGCGCATTGATCACGTCGGTCTTCAACCCAACAACTTCGGTTTTCATGAATTCGGTCATGCTGTCAATACCAGGTTTCATGGTATCGGCAAACGTACTGCTTAATTCACCAAATTTGGTTGATATACCACTCAACGCGTTCAAAGTTTCCACTCTGAGTCCGGCAACTTCGGTTTTTAGTACATCATTGATGCCGTCGGTGCTGTTGACCAAGCGATCCAATTGATCTAGCTTGGTCAAAACCTCTTGATTCGTTGTTGCGAGCCTCTCAATCGCTCCACTTATTGTCTCCAGGCTTACCTGATTTGTAGTCGCCAATTTACCGACATTCTCGTTCAAAACATCCAATTTTGACACTGTCGCTTCATTGGCTTTCTCATTCTTTAAACTGAAATCGCTGAACTCGGTCAGTTTTATAAGAAACGCTTCATTGAAGTTCTTGACTTCTGTGCTGAACTGAGAGTGTGTGCTATTTATCTCCTCGAGCATTGATTGTAGTGCGGTGCCATTTGAGTTCAAGCTCTCTACCTGACTGTTGATAGTTTCTCGCAAAGTTTTGAAATTCTCAGTCAATGCATCGCGCTGCGCCTTTGTTGTCTCGTTGAGTTCGGAAAAATTGCTTTTGATGCCTTCAAACTTATTGGTGATCGTCTCAACTAATCCATCAAAACCAAGAACCATAACCTCATTCTGCTTTTTTAAAATATCAAAACGTCCCAGTAAAGCTTCCTGCAGTGTTTGCACAGTTGTCGATAGTACTATACCAAGTGCTTCTGACCCTTGGAACATCTCTTCTTTTATATCTTTTATGCCGTTCTTAACATCATCTATCAAAACCCCGGTTTTCATATTTGAAGAGAGCAGCGAACATAATTTAGTAGCACCATCGTAGATCATACAATCATTTCTTACACACTCCTGAAGTTCGATTTCCTCGCCTGTTTTATTCCCATCTTTATCGAACACATCTTTTCTTATCGCCAGAAATGGGCATTTCATTAGCTCCTCCCTTCAATAAAATATTTTCCTTTTGCCAACCTTCTCTCCTGGGCAAGTCTTTCATAACCTGTAATCCTCTGTTCCATATCGGCAACACCTGCCTCCCGCAGAACAAGTGCTGCTGCCTCATAAGAACCCATAGTTTCATAAATATCCGCATAAACAGGTGCGGTTTCTTCATCCACAGGTAAGTCTCTCATTACTTCAAGGGCATTTATAGGACGACTGTCCTTAAGCTGCAGCCTCGCCTTCAACAATATGTGGTGCTTGACCGAAAATCTACTCTTCGGCACGAAATCAAGCTCCTTTTTAGTCTTTGATAGCTTATTCATAAGGAGGTAGAGGTTTGCCCGCTCCAGTCTCTCCTCATCTGTATCGCCCTTTATTATTGCAATCCTGTTTTTGAAGTAATCGCGGCGTGTTTTTTTTATCAACCGATATATCGCCTTACGGTTTTTTGTCTTCTCAAGAAGTTCCGTGTAGAGCTTTATCGCCTTATCAGCAACACCCATTTCGTAGTAAATCTGACCTTGTTTAAGAATTATTTCTTCACTTCCAGGGATCATCTCTCTAGCCCGTTTGATAGCTTCGATAGCTCTTTCATACTCTTTTTGATGTACAAATATCCGCTGAGCCAACAGATATGCGTGACCAATATGAGCATCTTTTTTTAATATCTCCTTGATTTGATATGTTATTGCATTTCCAAAACTCGCATCGAGGGTGAAAAGTTCATCAAAAAGCTCAAGAGCTTTATTGATATCGCCAGTGTCTTTGTAAAGATTACCGAGGTATAATATGAGCTCACCGCTTTTTTCCTCGCACATCACGAGTTTGTCAATAATGTTTGTTATCTCAACCGGCGCTATTTCAATCAGTTTACCGTAGACTTCAACCGCCTTTTTATGGGCTTTTTCAGTCAGAAATACATGCGCGAGGAAATAATACGAGGGAGTATGCTGTGGGTTTTTGTGGAGAATGTTTGATACGAATTTCTTTGCCCAAGTGCTTTCGTTTTCATCTGCTTCATAGACTTCACTGATCAAATCCAGGGAGTCTTCGAGATTATTGAAATTGAAATAAATCTCTGCTAAACCCTTACGCGATTCAATATCATCTGGGTTTTCGGCACATATTTTCTTCATTTCAGAAATTGCCGGTTCGAGATAATATTTCTCAGCAGCTTGTGCTTTAATATAATATTTGACCGCAGAACTCTTTAGACCAGCAAGGTGGTAAACCTTAGCCAAGGAGAAATCAAGCAAGGGTGAGGAAGCTGCTTTCATCAGTTTCTCATACAATAGTATGACGCGTTTGACCAACTCATTATCTAATTCACAGGCTTGCAACAAATGCTTAATCGCTTCATCATGTTTCTTGAGAACGAGTTCGACACTGCCCACGGCAAAAACAATTAAAGGGTTTGCTATGGATTTCGATGAAAGTGTTTGCAGTTCCTCATATACATACTCAGCGCGGGCAGGGAGTATTCTGACCGTCAAAAGGTATTCCTCAACCGCTTCATCAATTCGCCGGGCTTTGCTCAAAGCCCTACCTCGCGCGAAATGGGCAGGTACATTACTTTTGTCTATATACAAAATCTTATCTAGGTATTTGATCACTTCCCCAGAACAATCTTGGGAACCTTCAAGTGAAAGCATAAGTGGTCTAACTGCATCGCTTAGATTACCCTTCTCAACAAGTGCCTGACCTAATTTGAGGTTAAAGTATTGAGCATCGCGACCAAAGACTTCGATTGCATGCTTGGATTCATCAATAACTCGATCCCAGAGTTTCCGGTTGTAAAAGGTATCAATTAATAGAATCCGAACCTCACGATCTTTAGGGAAATTCTTCAAGGCATCATAAAATTCATCGACAATTTCAAAAAACGCTTTTGGATCAACCATCTGTGCAGTCTTGAAGAATTTTGTGGCGATTTCCACTTCGCCTTCTTTCATGAATATCCTTGCGGCGGCTAAGAGCAATTGTACTACCTTAGGTCTTTGTTGGAGAACTTCAATCAGAGCTCGTTTTGTGTTGTTTTTATGCTCCTCATCCTCAAATAATTTTTCGAAAAGCCCAACCGCCGCATCATAGTCACCAGTAAATGCCGAAGCCCGGGCCAGGGCAAGCTCACCAAGAAAAAGGTCCTCTTTCATGTACTGTTTGAAAATGGGTATAATCTGTGGACCCAAATCTGGTTTCTTGCTGATTATCGCATCTAAAGTAGGTATCAGCAAAGCAGTTTGTTCTGGGTGTTGATCGAGAAAGTACTCAAGTAAAGACAGCGCCTTTTGCTCCTGACCCAGCATTAACATACTCTTGGCACACAAATCCGTATAACCCAGGTCATCAGGTCTCTCTTTGACAACCGCCCCGGTTGATTCCAAAACACACTGGTACTGTTGGCTATCAATAAGATTCTCAAATATCAACTGCGCACTTTCGTGGTCTCCCTTGTGTGCATAACATACGCCTAACAGATTAAGTGCCTTAACATTCTCCATGTTCTGGTCCAATATTGTATTTAGATTAATAATATATTCGTCGAGGAGTCCAGGGTCTGAGTTATAGGCGGTCTCAATAACATTTACTGCAGCACTTATGTCATCCTTGGATAGATATGCCTTTACCAGATCATCAATCAACTCCGGGTTGTTTGGTGCTTTTTGAAATGCGTCCTGATATTTCTTGACGATCTGTTCATGCTGGGTTGCGTCAGCCTCTAATACCTTACTATATTCAGCTACTGCCAAAGAAATTCTATTTGCTTTGACATATGTATCGCCGAGTGCGTACATAATTCTCATGTTTTTAGGATTAATCCTCTCAAGTTCGCGCAATCCTTTTATGACATCATCGACTTTTTTGGTATCTTTCTTCAATAGATTTTGAAGAAGCTCGATTGACGCGTCAAGGTCACCTTTCTTAATATATAAATCAGTCAAGAATTGAGCGAAAGTTCCCTCTAATTCTTTGGGCGGCTTGGCCGCACTGATTATGGCAATTAGCGAATCAACGCTATCTGCGAACTTATCCGCTGTTCGCTGGGCAGTATTCAAAGCGCTGTCAAAATCCTGGGTCGCCATTTGTGCTCTTAGAAGCAACAAAACAGCACGCCAGTCATTGTAATTTTCTCGGGATATTATCCGAATCCACTCCAGTACTATGGGGGCATAAACCTCGACATCAATCATAGACTCCATGGCTTCAACGGCCCGTTCACTTTCGTGTGTGAAGAA
Organism: Candidatus Stahliibacteriota bacterium; assembly: GCA_030609135.1. Taxonomy (GTDB): domain Bacteria; phylum Hydrothermota; class Tepidihabitantia; order SM23-42; family SM23-42; genus JAUVZL01. The sequence goes on from JAUWCU010000021.1 coordinate 16,690, forward strand.
ACGTATTGAGGAAAGTACAAGCATATGTTCAAAATCTCTTTTTGAAATAACATTCTTGCTTTCGATACTTTGCTTGAGTTTATCGTAGCGGGTTATTAGAAGCTTCAGTTCCCGATCGCTAAGTTGCCTTAGCGTTTTGCTGATTTCATCGTATCGATGTTGCTCAATATGCAACTGGAGCAGGAAATCACCAGAATCAATAGAGGCATGCTGGTAATACAATTCAGACATAAGCACAACGATTTCCTCAATTCGCGATGGAGCGATTGATTTTACCGCACGCAGCGTCTCGACCGCTCTCCCTCTTTCTCCAGACTCAAAATAAAGACGGGTAAGTAGTAAGTAAAGGTCGAATGATTCTTCGTCCTCAGTTAGATTGTGCTCAAGCATCTTAATAGCCGAATCAATACGACCATCTTTGACGTATTCCTGTGCCTTTAATAAGGCTTTCTGTGGATCTTTTGAGCCAAAAATATCAAACATGTTTTACCGTAGCTGTCAACTCCTTCATAAAACCAGCGCCTTGACAATAATCAAATAACTGTGATACTTACGGACAAATCAAAGTCTAATATTGTCTTACCAGTTTCCAGCTTCCAAACCTAAAACCAGCTTCCATCTTCTAGAATGTCTTGGCTATTGAAAGAATGCTCTTTAGCTGCTCATCTGTTTTGCGCAGACGTGCCGATAGCGTTCTCGTAAATACCCACAAGAGTTTATAGGCAATACCGGTTTCTTGAGCAAGCAGTTTCTGAAAATTGTCTTTTTCAATCAATAATAGTATCGTATCATCGTTCGCAATAGCCGATGCGGAACGCGGCGCATCATCGATCAAAGCCATCTCGCCAAAGTACTCACCTTCTCGTAGTATTGTAAGAGCTTCCTCACCCACACCAGGGACGATCGTTGAAATCCGCACACTACCCGAGACAACAAGGTAGAAAGCATCACCCATGTCACCTTCTTTGAAGATAAACTCGTCCTTCTTTACTCGTAGTTCTTTGGAAATAGAAATCAAAACATCCATTTCACTGGGCGTCAGCTCACGAAAAAGGTATACCTGACTTAACGCGCCTTTACCCTTCACCTTGCCTCCATAGCCAATCTAATTTTCTCACCCCTTTTCACCACGCCGGTCTCTCTCACGTTAAGAAGCAAACCGATTGAAGCCTTCTGGAAAACGCTGATAACTTGAATCTCTGCGATATCGAAATCCGGCATCTGTTTACCATCAATCTTGCGTTCCTGGTAGACATTAAATAAATCACCGACCGCGATGCCCGTATTTTCTCCATGATCAATATAGACAAAGACATGCGGCTGGGTGAGGGAACCTTCATCTTTTACTTCCACTATGTATCCTTCAATTTCATCTTCGGTGGGAATCAACTCCACATTTTCCGGGGCAAGGATTGGTTCATAAGGAAGAACGTAATCACCCTTCTTTATAATAGTATACGAAGCGATGACTTTAGCCCTTGAACCTTCATTGCCGATATCTGTGATTTCGGCTTTGCCCAAGACGATAATTTCCTTACCAAGAAACTCGCCTGTCTCAGGATGATTAATTGTTTTCCCGGGGCGGTAGATTGTAAGAATATCACCGACGCTAATGTCTTCAGCACGATCAATGTAGACCTTCTTGTAACTGGTAATCAATTTCTCGCCACTTGGTTCAGTACCAACTACCTTACCCCACAGTGGAATATCTTCCTCAAGTATAAATCCCGCGCGATGGATGATTTCTTCACTGAATATTCTTTTATCCGCCTCGATAACTGAAATAACCTCAGCTGTCTTTTTATCTGGTGGTATCGGCGCCACGATGTATCCTGGAACATAGTCATACTCGGTTACCTCGCCTTCTGGATGAGGTGGAATGACAAACATCTGATCAGGATAAATCCAGTGAGGATCGTCAATCTCCGTCAAATTAGCGCGCCAAATATAGGGCCAGAGGAACGAATTCTGATAATAAATATCTGCAATATCCCATAGAGTATCATCTATTTTGACTAGGTGAGTTGACTCCTGTGCAAACAACGAGACAAACACCATAAGGATCAATAATTTCTTCATCTATGCCTCCTTTTTGGAAATATCTTCCTTGTGTTGAACAAATAAAAATTCAAGAACCCTCCTACACCTTTCCATCATATCGCCATCGACCCAAGAGGTTTCTCACGCTTATGAAACGATCATTGTATTTGAAGACACGAGCAACTCTTGGTCCGATACCTGACGTTATTTCATATACAATCGTCTTTGACTTCCTGGCACATTCCTCAGCAGTAATCTCCTCCTTACCATCCTTCCCAATCAGGGTCACGACATCACCAACCTTAACCCCTGCTATGTATGTAACATCAACCATTATCAAATCCATACATACGGTTCCGACAATACGTGCCCTTTTTCCTTTTATCAGAACATCGGCGATATTGGAAAGAACCCGTGGGTAGCCATCACCATAGCCAATACTAACAGTTGCGATTTTACTCCTCTTTTTGGTAACAAAGGTATGACCATAGCTCACTGGTGTATGTGCCTTCACAGTCCGGACGCTCACAATCTTCGATTTCAGTGCCATTACCGGCATAAAACCCTTGCCGTATCTAATATCTGGAGATGCTGCAAGACCGTAAAGTGCAATGCCTGGTCTCACAAGATTATGGTGTGAGTCAGTGTGTTTGAAAATACCCGACGAATTAGCAAGATGTATAAATCGTGGCTTTATCTTATGCCGAGCCAAGTCTCTGACAAGGGTATCAAGCTGTCTTATCTGCCTCTTAGTAAATGCGCCATCTCTATCAGCCAGGGGGAAGTGTGAAAACAACCCTTCTATCTTGATGTACGACGACCTTCTAATCTTTCTGATTGCTGCTGAAGCAGTATTATACGGAAAACCCGTTCTTGTCATCCCTGTATCCACCTCAATGTGAACGAGAATAGGTTTTTTCAGAACCCGTGCTTTTTCGTCAAGCAGGTTAAAGAATTTCATCTCTGATATCGTCGGTATTAGGTTATACTCAAAAACTACATCAACCTGCGAATACAGAATCGGACTGAGCACGAGAATGCGTGACGTGATACCACCTTGTCTTAATTCAATACCCTCCTCAACGCTGGCTACGCCAAACATAAAAACACCTTCAGCTTCAAGTATCCGCGCAACTTCAACCGCGCCGTGACCATAGGCATCTGCTTTGATAGCTGCCATGATTCCGGAGCTTTTTACCTTCTTTTTTATGATTTTGTAATTATTAACCAAGTGGTCAAGCAATATCTCTACCCAGACCCTTCCTTCTGTAACATCCATTAAAATAAATATATACATAATTAAAAAGAAATCAAGGGGAAATTTCATGAAGGTTAAAGATTTGCTTAAAGTCAACGCTTCCCGCGTTCACTATTCCAAATATTTCCTGAGTTGATTTTAATCGGTTGTTTTTTTAAACTTGACCTACAGCCTTATGACGGCATTTCTTTCTGGTCCAACTGAGATATACTTTATTTTTAGACCAGTGTAATGCTCAATCAATTTCAAGTACTCTTTGGCTTCATCAGGCAAGGCATCATAATCCCTTATCTTGGAAATATCTTTCTTAAAACCTGGAACTTCTTCATAGGAAGGTTCTAACCTATCCGCGATAAAAGGATCAAATGCCGGTGCATTAGTATAACCCACTGCTATTTTCAATTTATCGAATGAAGACAAAACATCGAATTTCGTCAGAACGATCTCTTTCACACCGTTCAACTGAGCTGCATATTTTACAATAGCAGCATCAAAAGGTCCACATCGACGCGGTCTACCTGTTGTCGCACCATACTCTTTTCCTATTTCACGAAGGCTTTTACCAAATTCCTCGGTGCTCTCGGTCGGAAAAGGTCCAAAACCAACCCTCGTTGTATAAGCTTTGGCAACGCCAAGCACTTGCTCAACATAAAACGGTGGTAACCCAAGACCAATACCAACGCTGCCACTTACAGTATGTGATGAAGTAACATAAGGGTAAGTGCCAAAATCAATATCCAACAGAGTACCCTGGGCTCCTTCAAAGATGATGTTCTTACCTTTGCTAAGCGCGTCATTAAGATATGCGGCGTCATTAATAACTATTGGCTTGAGCTTTTTCGCATAGTCCATGTATTTGTCTAATATTTCACTGTCTGACAGAGGTTCAGCATGATAGATTTCCATGAGCATAAGATTCTTTCTCGAAATATTCGCACGCAGTCTTTCTTTAAAGAACTCTTGATTGAAAAGATCACCAACCCTTAAACCGACCCGAGCATATTTATCTTCATAAGCCGGCCCAATACCTTTTTTTGTAGTGCCAATACCTTGCTTTGATTCTTCTCGTATCTTGTCGATAAGAATGTGATAAGGCATGATCAGATGACAATATTTTGAGACCTTTATGCATTCTTCGATCTTGGGATTGATTTTTTTTAAATTGAACAGTTCATTGAAGAAAATTGCTGGGTCCAACACAGATCCTGCACCGACAACACCGATAACACCTTTATTCAAGACTCCACAGGGTATTTGATGGAAAATGACTTCTCGATCTTCGTGGCGGACAGTATGACCCGCATTAGTACCACCCTGAAACCGGGCGTCGATGTCAAAGTCTTTCGCCAAATAGTCAACGACCTTACCTTTACCTTCATCACCCCATTGTAACCCAACTACTGCAAGCTTCATATCTCATTAACTCCACCCTATTCTACATAGGCAACAGGAAAAGTCAATAGTCTCTCTTGCTGCAAAAGTCTGTCGAGCCCTGTAAAATACTATTAGACTGAAGACCAAGAACAAAGACAAATTCATAATAAGGATAAGACATGCAAAGATATATTTATCTGTTATTTCACGGGGCGAGCGAGCCTTTCGATTCCACTCGAGACGGGCTCGACCACTACACACTCCCCCTTCAACAAATGTAGTGGCAGAGCTCGCTCTGCGCTCTTTTTCCTCTCTTCAAAGAGGAGAAGAAAGTTACCATACTAATACACCCTCTCCTTTTCTAAGGGAGAGGGAAAGGGTGAGGGTTTTCCGACCCTTGACATCAAGAATTTAAGGAATACTATAAGTACGCAAGGAGGTCCATGTGTCAATATTACTTGAAAAAATAGAAAAATTAACGGAAAAAATTGAAGAAAATAACCGGTGGCGCCAGTCCGAATGTGTTAACCTCATCCCTTCTGAGACGACGCCGAGTTCTTTAGTGAAGTTGTGTGAGATTTCTGACCCATCTGGTAGGTATGCTGAGCACCGAACCATGAAAGGAAAAGAAATATATTTTTATCAGGGTATCAATCTAATTCGAGATGTTGAAGAGGATTTGAGACAGGAAATGGCGCAGTACTTTGACTGTCCCAGAGTTGAACTCAGAGCCATAAGCGGACAAATGGCAAATGAGGTGGTCTTTAAAGCTAATGTGAAATTTGTTAATCGAAGCAGAAATGAAGGCGAACCCTTCCGCAAGTTGAAGTTGGTGATGAACAATGAATTGACAAAAGGTGGTCATCTCAGTTCTCAACCAATGGGTTCCCTTTTTAATTATGTCGAAGAAGACCCGGCAACCGGGAAAGAAAAAGTTGTAAATTTCCCGGTGAAAAAAGATTGTCTTTATAAAACAGATACCGAAGAACTAAGGAAACTCTTAGAACAACACAAACCAGAACTCATTGTTTTTGGTAAGTCCATGTTTTTGCATAAAGAACCAGTTGAATTTGTCAGTGATATTGTAAAAGACTGGGATCCAAAACCAGTTATTATGTATGACATGGCTCATGTTCTTGGTCTATACGGGGTTCTGCAAGAACCTTTCAAGGAAGGTGCTGATATTGTAACCGGCAGTACGCACAAGACTTTTTTTGGTCCTCAACGCGGGGTAATTGCATCAAACATACCTAAAGGGAGTCCATTAGCCAAGCTCTGGATTGATATCAAGAGTCGTGCCTTCCCTGGCTCTACGAGCAACCACCATTTGGGAACACTTCTCGCCCTACTCATGGCAGCTTATGAGATGAATGTCTTTAAAAAAGAATATCAAACCCAGGTGCGAAAAAATGCTCGGGCATTTGCCCAAGCCCTTAAAGACAAGGGAATCAATGTTGAAGGCGACCAAGCAGATGGTTTTACTGAAACCCATCAAGTCGTTATCCGGATAAGTAAACACGGTACAGGCATGGACCTTGCCCAGAGACTGGAAGAGAATAATATTATAACAAATTATCAAGCATTACCCGATGACAAGAGCTTTCTTGATGCAAGTGGTATTAGAATGGGTGTTCAGGAAATGACCAGGTTTGGCATGAAAGAAAATGACTTTTGCGAGCTAGCCGATTATGTAGCTGACGTCATCATAAGAAATACTGATGTGAAAGAAAAAATCAAGATATTCAGAAACAAATTTTTGGAGATGCAGTATTGTCTTCCAACAAAACAAGCGGCCCCGTTTGCCGCAAAGATATTGGCGAGCATCTTTCCTGAAAAGGAATTTTTCAAAAAGTTCGTCGACAATCTCCAGGAAATAGCCAAAGTTTTGTAGAATAAGGAGGAATAATGGCAAAGCAACCGGATAAGAAGGAAAAAAAGAAAACAAAAACCAAGAAAAAAAGAATGTCAAAAAAAGAGAGAAAACAAAAACAAAAACAAAAAAGTAATTGGTGATAGGAGAAAAAAGCGCGTTGGGGTCAAATCTCGACAGGTTGACCGAGAATTCAAAAAATGGAGTAGCAGACCTTGGTCTGCGTTAAAAAATAGATGAAATTTCAGGAGTTTCTATTCACTTATAAAGACTTAAAGGTTAAATTTCGACATATTTTCACGGGCGTAAACGCCCTACTCCTAATTCTCAGTCAGCGTGTCGAAATTGGACATCAAAAACAGATGCTGAAACAACGGCAGATAATAGGTTTTAGATAGGGAATTTTTCGTTGAACCGATGACGATCCTGACATCCTATAGGTAGAAACTACCAGGAACTTAATTTATCTGGTTATATATCTCTTTATTTACCGAACTTTTTCATTCGTTCTGGTCTTCTTACAAAGTAGTAAACCGCCGCGCCGATAACGCCAGCCAATACCACGACAAGAATCCACACGATCTTGTCATTGCCATCATCAGGTTCGTTTTTTGCACAATCAATAATCATCCATATCCAGAATATTGTTGCCAGAAGTCCGATACTCATTGCGACCAACCAGAAAAGCACAATTATTATTTCCATACTACAATTCTACAAATCTGCAGAGCAAAGTCAATATAAAGAAACAGAAATACAAATGACCTCTGTATTCTGACAAAACGGAAGCAGGTAACAAATTGTTAGATTTTGAGATTTCACCCCATAGCTTGTAAGGAATCCCGAGTTTTTTTGTCATTCCCCTGTTCATTTTTTTGTCATTCCCCTGTTCAACCGGGGAATCCAGTCTGGATCGTCCGATCCCTTCGACATATATTACTCAGAGCCCTAAATAGTTTAATTTGATAGTTCTCCATAGCTTGCTACAGAGTTCCTTCTGTCATTCCCCGACCCTCATAACTCACTGTCATTCCCTGGCAAGCCTGTCCTCTGATCCCCTGATCAAGTCAGAGGACAAGCTTGATCAGGGAAACCAGGGAATCCAGGAAAATAAGGAAATACAAAAGACTGGATTACGCATCAGGTGCGGAATGACGACATACATTGAGCAGTATTTGATTAAACTATTTAATGGTTTCGTTAGTATATTTCATCCCACGCCGCAATCCCTGTGGTTCTTGCTCTTAACAAACTCACTTTAATTTTTGTGAAAAGGTCCTTTAATGCAGCTTTAATTTTTTTAACATTCTCTTTGCTGCCATCAACTATAAAATCATAATCTTTTGTAGGTCTAAATTGCTTTGAGATTTCTTCAATACCATGTAATTTGCCGGCAAATGCTCCGCAAACTACATATTCAACCTGCGCTTCATTGAATCTTTCGCAGATATCCGCCAATATTTCTAATTTTGCTGTTTCCAATTTTCACAGACCTGGTTAAACTCCCAATCTTCCTTTTCTTTGAGAGTTCTAAACTTATAAATTCCTGGTTCAAAGGCAATACAAAGTCTGGCATACTCAAATCGATCAAATTCCCAATAGGACAAGCCTTGCTTAATCCTTTGTAGCCACTCAAACCTATCTGCTTCTTCAACAGACTTGAATCGATATATCTTTGTGCTCATTTACACTCCATTTGTACTAAATCATAATTATATCCACAGTTATGTCAAGGTTGGAAAAAACTTGTTTTACCCCCATTTTTTTGCCGGCATGAACGTGACAAATAGGCATCACCTATGAAAAAATTGCAGCCTTGATATTTCATTCCAAATAGCTACAATAAGCCCATGCGTGCGCTTCTCGTCAACCCCTGGGTCTATGATTTTAAAGCATTTGATTTCTGGAATAAACCTGTTGGTTTATTGACCGTCGCAAATATTTTGAAAAAACTAAGGTTTGAAATCGATTTTATTGATTGCATGGATCGTCTGAACCCGCACTACAAAACAAAAACCAAAACCGATATCTTTGGACGTGGTAAATATCACAATGAAGTTGTCGAGAAACCCGAAATATTTAAAATGGTGCCGCGACGCTATAAACGATACGGCATACCAAGGAACTGTTTTATCCAGGTAATAAAAAAATTGCCCAAGCCCGATATAATATTCATAACCTCGAGCATGACCTATTGGTATCTTGGCGTGTTCGAAGTAATAAAGATTCTGAGAACCGAGTTCCCAAAAACCAAAATCATCCTTGGCGGTATCTATGCTACGATTTGCGAAAAACACGCGAAAAAATATTCTGGTGCCGATATAATTTTTACCGGTCCTTCAGAAAAACATTTTATCAATCTACTTGCTGACTTAGGGTATCCTGCAACTACTGAGTTGAACCTCGATCATATTACACCTGATTTTTCTTTGTATGATAAACTCCATTATGGGATTATCCTAACCTCACGGGGTTGTCCGTTCAATTGCACGTACTGCGCAATAAAGGTATTGTGCCCGAACTTTCGCATTTTTGTTAATGACGTAATCATCGGGCAATTAGACCGATTTGCACGAAAAACAAAAAACATCGCTTTTTTTGATGATGCATTGCTCTATAACAAAAAATTCCCCAGTCTTCTCCAGGAAATCGTGCAGCGGCAATACAAACTAAATTTTCACGCTTCTAATGGCTTGCACTGTCGGTATATAACTGAAGAGATAGCCCGTTTAATGTATAAGGCGAATTTTAAAACGATGTATTTGAGCCTGGAAACGACCAACCCTGAAGTTCAAAAACGCACTGGTGGTAAGGTCAGCACTGATGAATTCATTAACGCAATCAAGGTTCTAAAACAAGCCGGCTTTTCTGCAAATGCAATACATACTTACATATTGTTTGGCATGCCTGGTCAGGAACATGAAGAAATTATTGATTCGATCAAACTATGCCACAGTTTAGGTGTCCATTCTCACCTCTGTGAATTCTCACCCATTCCCCATACCAAGGAATATGAAAAAACCGGCTTTGACGAAAAGACTGACCCTTTATATCACAATAACCTCTTCTATACATGGCACTTTCCTCAATCAAAACCGAGACTGTACCGCAAAATAAAAAATCTTTTATCCCAACGTATCTAAAAAGGATACTCCGTCACTCCGAGAATTACCAGAATGACGGAGTGAGT
>JAUWCU010000113.1 GCA_030609135.1 Candidatus Stahliibacteriota bacterium
TTGCGGTTTTTTAATAGGAAATTCAAATGCAAACCAGAAAGTAGTTATTTAACGGGGTTCGTTAAATGTGGAGTGCAACGAGTCTCCTCGTTGCATGCAATGTCAGGAGACATTGCACTCCAAAATACGGGCGTAAACGCCCTATTCCTTATTCTCGGTTAGCCTATTGAGATTAATAAAAAAGGGGCTCTGAAAAGAGCCCCTTTTTTTCACAACTGCACATTACCTTACTAGTATCAGTTTTCTAATCGTTGTTTCCTGCTCAGTTGCGAGTATGAAAAAGTAGACGCCGGCTCCTGCTGTGTGATTCTGTTCATCAAAACCGTCCCACTGTACAGCATGCAGACCAGCACTCTGCACACCTTGAACAAGTGTTTTTACCGACCTACCTTGGATATCGTATATTCCAAGACTCACGCGTGTTTCCTTGGGCAACCCATACTGAATCGTGGTTTTTCTCGTCGCTGGATTCGGACGAGCAAAGAGCACAAACCCCGCTTCGAAATTCTCTTTTGCCTCTTCAACGCCAACCTGCAATGACCAACGGTACATGCTGGCGCCGTCGGTCCCGGCATAAAGATACACTCCAGGGTTAATACCCAGACGATTTATCGTGAGCTCGTCAAGACCGTCATTCATCTGTGTCCAAGAACCTCCGCTGTTTGTGCTGCGGTATACGCCATTAGTGTATGTTCCCGCATAGATAACGCTGTTGTCATCAGGGTCAATTATCAGAGCATTGGTGCGACTTCCGCTAAAACCAGTACTCGACCAGTTTACCCCACTATTAGTCGATTTATACACGCCACTCCCTGTTCCAGCATAGAGCGTATTCGTACTTATCGGATCGATCGCCAGGTCATAAACATATCCTGACAGACCGGTCGCCGTAAGCTTTGACCAACTCGACCCTGCATTTGTGGTTTTGTAAATCGCCGGTGCGCTGCTCTCATACCCACCTGCATAAACAATATTTGAGTTAGATGGATCTAGCGCGACACAATAGGTATCACCTGATCCTGAACTGAGGCTATACCTTATCCAGGTCACGCCTGCATCAATTGTCTTAGACGCAGCCATTACATAGATACTACCTGTGTAGTAATCGCCGCAACTCCAGTACACTGAATTGTTATTAGGATCTCTGGCCATGTTAAAACCTGTACCAAAATAACCAGGATCTGTTTGACTCCAACTGGACCCGCCGTTGGTGCTCTTATAAGCTTGAGCAGTTCCTCAGCCATACCCCTCAAGGGTAAATACCGTGTTTGGGTCAGTATTATGGATTGCAAAAGCGCACATATCACCACAGCTCGAAAAAGACGGTAATTTGGTCCAGTCGTTGCCATTATTAGTTGTTTTGTAAACAGCAACATCCTCAAATGTTGCATACATGGTAGATGGTAAGGACGGCGCAACACCGATACCTATTATGTCTGCCAAAAACATACCATTATTCGATACATACCAGTTTGTACCCATATTTGTCGTTTTGTAAAACCCTGATCTGTCGCCAAGATACACTTCATTAGCATCACCCGGGTTTATCGCCAAACCATAATAATACCCGCCAGACGGCAGACCAGTCGTCACGGTTGACCAGTTGGCACCAGCATTCGTGCTTCTATACACATAGTAGTAGCCACTGGCAAAAACCACGTCAGGGTCATCTGGTGTCGTTGCCATGCGATAAGTATAGTTACCGGTATGCACCTTGGTCCACGACGTGCCGCCATTTATTGTCCGATGGATACCATTGCCATATGTGCCCGCGTAGACAATATTAGAGTTGGTGGGATGTACGGCAACTGCGTACACATAGTTACCTGTTGTTGCAGTATATACTTCGTTGAAACTCGAACCGCCGTCAGTTGATTTGTAAACCTTGGGGTTATAAGTGGTCGTATAACCACATCCACCCACATAGATATTGCTCGGGTTAGAAGGATCGATCGCCAGGCACCAACCATAAGAATAACCACCGCTCGCAAGTGCCGTGCTCGTCCAGTTAACGCCGCTGTCCGTGCTTTTCAAAAAAACCATATCATAATTACCGCTGCTCACATATTTTCTGCCCGCGCCATACACTGTGGTCGGGTTGGTTGGATGCACGGCAAGACCGTAGATATAAACAGAAGTAATACTATTGCTGGCGATCCAGGTAACCCCGGCGTTTGTCGATCTGTAAACGCGATAGTATGTTCCAGCATAAAGTTTGTTGTCGTCGGTCGGGTCAATTGCCATGCAGTAATTAGTATTGCCATATGAACCAACCTGTGTCCAGGTACCACCTGCGTCAGTTGACTTTATGATCTTGCTGGACGAGTAATAGGTCGCGCCGTATAAGAGGTTACCATTGGTTGCCGATACGACGATAGATCGTATATACCCTCCTTCTGGCCCTATTGGTTCCCATGCCGCGTCTGCTAAAGAACAGAGTCCTATCATAAGAATAAGTATCAAATACTTGCGCATACACTATTCTCCTTTCATTTCATTATGTTCTATACATTATTTCTCACGGCGCCTTTCTTATGTGATTCTATAAATTTTTTGTTCCAGGTTTTCAGATCCGGTATTTTGACCGATCTAAAAACAGACGCCTTGTAAATTCAAAGCTCCTTTTTATATACTTAAGTATAATAAGTATTGATTATTTGTCAAGGGGAAAAGTGCGATGTAGTCCCAACTTGACTTCTCGCTAGAAATGTATAAATTTAAATATGTTGAGATCTGTTGGGCTTGATTTGGGAAAGGGATGGATAAAAGTCGTTGAAATCAGTTCAGACCTTAAATTGCACCGTCTAAAAGAAGCAAGAAATCTTCTTGCTGTTAATAAACCTGAGGCAATAAAAAACCTCGTAACTGCTGCCCGAAAAATTTCCTCCATTGATGTCATTCTGAACCATGGCGAAAAATCTCTTTCTGCATCCTCAGTGCCTTCAGTGTTACGCAAGGAAATTGATTTCATTATTAAAATTATCCTTCCTCTCATATCCTCGCCCCTCGAGGGAGAGGATAAAAGTAAGGAGGTAAAATCCTCTCTCGGAGTAGAGCCTTCAGGCTTGTTGAATTTCCATACACCTCCGTCTCAACGTCTGTGTGAATCTGCATTAGTATCAGCGTCAATTCGTGACCTAAAGGAGGCTAAATGAAGATGTCCGAAATCAAGAAAAGATACCATAATAAATGGCTTCTTATCGAAGTAAGTAAATTCGATAAAAACTATAAGGTTGTTGAAGGTAAAGTACTTGTCAGTTCACCATCCGAGAATGAAATCTACAAAGCCCTTTTAAAATACAAAGGCAAAAAACTTGCCATTGAATATGTTGGTAAACTTCCTAAAGAAATGGCGGTATTGTTATGAAGCAGTATTCCTTAGAAAAACATTGGAACCTGCTTTTTACCCAAGGGGCTTTAAAAGGAAAAAAAGGAATCGTTAGTCTTCGAATGTTGATAGATACAGGATCTACTTACACTATTGTTCCAATCGAAATATTAGAATCTATTGGTTTTAATCCACACGATTCAAAAGACAAGGTATGGATAACTAGTGCAAGTGGTTATATTGTTGCTCCAAGAATTGAAATAGATTGGTTACATACATTAGGCATTAAAATAGGTGATTTTTGTGTTGTGGCACATACATTACCACAAGGCATTTATGCTAAAGGCATTCTCGGCATGGATTTTCTCAACAGGGTAAATGCCGTTATTGATGTCAAAAAAGGCGTTATCAAGATAAAAAGGTAGCAATGATGTTAATTCGTGAGAATTTTATCTATTTTATGTTTTCTGTGATATGTATTCAGTGTAAACCGTGTCTTAAAAATGTAGACTTACTATGTCAAGCCTTCATCCGCGATTTCTGCGGAGCAGAAAAGGGGGAGAAATGAATCTCATTATTTTTCTACTTGTCATAAATCCCATCAATCAGGAGTTAGTGTTCAGACCCTCCTTTTACATAAATCCAGACCTGGAAAGTCTTACGGTCCACGTTGAGAACCTAAAAAACCTGACCGAGTCTATTATAACCAGAGGAAAAGAGCAATCTCAATCTGAGGTTTTCAAAATCCGCCATGAAAATCACCAGCTTCAAAAATACATAACTGTTTTACAAAAGGAATTTGACAAAGAACGCACGTTTCTTAAAGGACGAGGACTGAGCTTTGCCATTACAAGACTTGATGCGGCTGAGAACTATGTTATGCAGCAAATCAGCAGCTTAAATGAGGCAATAAATAATGAGGACTACGATAGAATAGCATTGATTCTTGAACACGCAACTCCTTCGTATCCTCTTACTGAACCACAGCCCACAACTCGTTTACCAGAGCCGAATGACCGAATTGGTCAAGTTCGGTTCTGTGAGGGGCATTAAACCAAAAGGAGGTTTAAGATGTCTACTCGACATTTTTTTAAACATATCGGATTAATCACAATTTTAATCTGGCTGACGTTAATTTATGCAGAGACAGCATCATGTAAGTCCCCAGAACGTGGCTTATCGGGGATCAAGGAGGAAACCCATATCATGGCGACCAATAATACCCTGAACATATTCTTTCCAATCGCAGCGAAGCAACGTTTTCGGTCCTATCTGGAGGCAAAAACAGAGATCCTTGCGCTTGAGGGAGAGGACCGCAAGCAGGCGCTCACACAGTTAAAGATCACGAGGGGTGATGTCTCGGATTGGGAGCGTCAACTGACGGCCCGCATTCTTGAGGGATGGTTGGAGCGTCTTCCAGCCTTTGCTCAGTGCGGAGGCCTTGCCCGTGGCGATTTGCCCGGTGTACCTCCCCTTGGCGGATTCAATATTCAGAAACGCGCTGGCGCTATTGCCAGATTGGGTAAAGAGGTCGTCCCCCGGGTCCTGGAAATGGTATATAAAAATCCTGAGTATGCGAATGAAATCGAAGAAGCATCGCTTTATGCCTCATTGGTCTACCTGAACGATGATCTCGCTGTGATGCCTATGGTGATATTGCTGGAGGACCAGAAAACAGGTCTGTCCGCAAAAGTCGGGGCGCTCAATGTGCTTTCCCACTTTGGAGATGACCGGGGGATAGAAACCGCCGTGCGCATTGCCAATAATCCTTATGAAAAGCCCATGTTGCGCGAGGCGGCGATCCGTTCCCTGTCTGGTTTTAATCATCCTGAAGCGGCCACCGCTTTGGTGCAAATATTGACAAACAGCGCAAAGCCTTTGACTGATCGCCAGGTGGCCTCCAGCAGTCTGCTTATGATGGGCAATCCGGCCACGCGCAAAAGTGTTATCGGGGCCATTTCAGGGACAGAGGATCAGATGATTAAGCTGAATCTCGTTGGCGCCCTCGGTCGCATCGGAATCAAGGATGATATTCCGCTTTTGCAGGACCTGGCAAACAGTGGTGAACCGGAAATTGCTTTGGCAGCCAAAGACGCCATTGAGGAAATAGAAGCAAGAGAATAAGGGATAAGAATAATTCGGGAGTGTTGATTCAGTTGAACAGGGGGATATAAAATGGCAATGCAAGTATGTATGGGCGCAGTGCTGCAATGCAGCTTTGGGATAGCGGCGGAATTATTATACAAATATTGTGAGATAACGCAATCGCAGATAGGAAATATATTAGGCGGCATTGATTATGGTGCGGTATATCTGTTACGACGACGTTTAAGGGAAAAGATGGCTGAGAATGAGGCGGTGAGTGAGAAATACAAGGAAATTGAGGCAAAGGTAATGAATGCATGTAGCATGTAGAGATTTGACCCCATTCAACTACATTTACACTAGATTTTGTCGAATGTCAAGACCTGCCACTTTTTCCTTTTTCTCTCTTTTTCTCTACTCGTCCAGGGGATGGTTACTCCTGGCAGCTAGACCTGGGGTTTCCTGTAATGGGAAGGCCTCTGACCCCCTTCACCTAACATAGTTGAACCTTGACATTATGTCTAATACTATTATAGTTATATTATAGTTATACGAAGGAAATAATGATAAGTGGTCTAGTGTTACTATTTATTTTACAGACTCGGCCTATGACTGTAAGACCCGCTGTTGATATAGAAAGCCAGAAGATAACCCTTTCAAAAAAGCCGATCCTTGGGGAAAAAGTAACTGCATTCTATGAAGTTATTCCTAAGAACTCAAATAATGATCTAACGGTAATTTTCCATGGTTTCAGAGGGATTAGACCAATAAGTAATGATACTGTATTCCATTATGTGGCAAGACAAGGACGATTAAAGAAATTCAGTGTAGAACTTGAGTATTTTTCTACCCCAGCAGTTTTTGGAGTGAAAATCCCCCAGGCCTACACTGGGTTGTCTCTCACGCGGTATTTGCTAAATGCCGAGACTGGCGAATATGGTTCAATAAAGGAAATTCAGTTTAACCCACCTGTTAGGTATCGGTTCAACCCGGAACTCAGAATATTTGAGCAAGAAGTTCTCAATTTCAAAGAAAACAGATGGTATAGGAACGGCGCGATAATTGATACAATAAAAACCATCATACCTGAGATTTCTGATTCGTTGGCATTACTGCTCTATTCAGACATTAGCAAAGTTGTTTATCCACCCGAGATGTCAAAATGGTTGAACCAAGCAGAATATTTGCTTGAGCGAGGATGGCAGAAATATTCAAGTGAGTCTGAGCGGATAGGATTTCTAAATCGGTTACGGACTGAAAATGAACAAAAGAATGAAGAGAATCGTAGGAAAGATGTAACAAATCGCAAAAGGCTGGAACAAGAAGGGCTGAGAATTCAAAAGACACAAACTCTGAAATGGCTATTGAGTTGGTTGATACCAGTTACACTACTTGTTTTAGTTCTAGTGGTTCTTTTAATAATCAGAGACAAGAAACGAAGCAAAGTGGTCACGTCACGAGTATTTGATAGGGTTATTACTTATGTTATCTATATTTTGGTTATTGGTATTGCCTTGTATTTTACTTGGCCATATCTCAGTTTTAAGAACATACAAATAATTAGAAAAAGACAAGAAATTCTTAGTGAAATTAAGCGTGATTCAGATTTGCCAGTCCACAAGGTTGCTGAGGTACGCGTGGTGGAACCTCCACAGGCAATAATTGATCAACTGTACTTAGAATTTGGGAAAACTGGTTTAACATCTGAATACGTAAGAAACCATATTAAGTTCATTTCAGCGCGCGGTTCATATTATAAAAATAAAGAAGGTAAGGTTATGCTTGAGGCCTGTTTCAAATGGGTCACAGGTTATGATTGGGTGGATGAGGTGAACAATGGAGAAGATGTTCAATTTAAAGTATTTTATGAGTATTTCACAGATTCCATTAAACTCGGTCGGATGATTTACGGACCTATAAGTGGGCATTCAGGAAGTCCAACGCCGCCAATTAGAAAATTCTATCTGAGACCCATTAAGAACATCATTTCAAAAAAAGAAGCAAGGAGAAAATTGTTTAAACACCTTCCTGATGAAGAACAATTCTTTGATATTTATGTTGAATTAAAGATTGATGGTGAAACAACACATTTTGGTGACCTTTGCTACTTAGTTGGAAGATATAGACCATATATGGCGCATTCTTTAGGAATAAAGGTTGATTTAGAAACTGGTGAAGTAATAGACAGAACCATAATTCCCAATTGAGATTTTGGCACAAATTTGACACAAGACAGTTAGTTAAAAACGTTATTTTCAACAACTTGCTGTGATTTCGGATGTGTCTGATGCCACATTCTTGATTACAGCGATAATAACTTAGATGGCAACGATGAAGGAATTAATTAAATATCTGCGGAATCTTGTTTGTTAATCTGCGTCCCATGAAACGGGATCCTGGAATTACCGGTAATAAATAATAAAATAGGAAAATTCGGGATAATCAATGAAGCTTTGCTTCACGAAATCCGTTGTTCTATCCGACCTGCCCCGTGAAAAATAAGGCAAAGAGTTTCACAGGGTAAAAGCTACAGACGCTTGATAGGGCACAGGATACAGGGATCAGGAAACAGTAGGCAGAAATAGGAAGATGAAAAACTAACAACATTTTTTGTTTACCACT
>JAUWCU010000137.1 GCA_030609135.1 Candidatus Stahliibacteriota bacterium
GGCGTTTACGCCCGCCCCGTTAAATAAACTTTCAGGAAAAGTATGAGCATCCCTGTTACACAATTTAACAGGGCCCGTCAAAAACTGCCGAAATTTCATGAAATTTAACAAACCTGAAGGCTCTACTCCAATAAATTTCGGAATTCTCGGTCACCCTGTAAACATTTTACATCGGCTTCTCTAATTTTGAATTTTGTTGCAATATCAGCATATCTCTTTCTCACCAATGCTTCGTACTTTCCCTTTTCCAAATTTCCGTTGCGATAATGTATAATGTTTAGATTTGACCCCGTTCCGGCCGAAATACAAAAAACTGGATTCCGCATCAGGTGCGGAATGACGACATACATTGAGCAGTATTTGATTAAACTATTTAATGGTTTCCTTAGTATGTAACTTTTTTTCTTCAAATACGTATAATTATATAAATACCTTTTGTAGAATAAAAGGTGGATGACTTATTTTGATTAGCCGCCATATACTTCTACGGGAGAGTTTTTGTGATTTTTGCTGAACAAAAGGAGACTGACACTTTGCAATAAAGGAGGTACAAATGTGTGCAAGAACCTTTAGGCGTATCAGGGGAGTTTTTATGCTTGTCTGTTGTGTTGTATTTCAAGTGGGTATTGCAAATACATACCCATCTATTAAAGGACACTGGGAAGGCGAGATTGATATTCCTGGTATACCGCTGGAAATTGATATTGATTTTGAAATGACAGATGATGGGTCGTTAATTGGCAATATATCTATTCCTGCACAACAAGTAAAGGACTTGCCGCTTGTTGAAATCAATTACTCTAAAGATAGCATTTTCTTCAAGCTGACTGACATGCCTGGCGATCCTGTGTTTGTAGGTATCATAAGTGATGATGAAGAGAAAATCTCTGGTGACTTTTCCCAGGGAGGGCAGACCTTCGGATTTCAATTGCAGCGAATGGATAACCGTGCGGCAAGGGCTAAAGCAGCTCTGGAGGGATTTGAAGGATTTGCCGAAAAGGCAATTAAAGATTGGCAAGTACCTGGTTTGGCAATAGCCATAGTCTGTGATGAAGAGGTAGTATTTACCAGGGGTTTTGGCATGCGCGATATAGAAAGTGAGCTTCCGGTAACCACAAAAACTCTTTTTGCTATTGGTTCCTGCACCAAGGCGTTTACAACTTTTATTATGGGAATTCTTTTTGATGAAGGTAAGATAGATTGGGATTCACCAGTTACTGAATATATCCCTGAATTTAGACTCTATGATCCCATAGCAACAGATTTGATTACGTCTCGAGACCTGGTAACGCACCGTTCGGGTTTGCCCCGGCACGATTTCACCTGGTATAACAACAGCAAAGACACACGCGAAGATGTGGTGCGACATCTTCGCTATCTTGAGCCGAGTGCAGAACTTCGTGAGAAATACCAGTACAATAATTTGATGTTTTTGACCGCTGGTTATCTTGTTGAACGCGTAACAGATCAGACCTGGGAAGAGACAGTGCGAGAAAGTATCTTTGAGCCGCTTGGTATGAACAATAGCAATTTTTTCGTCCTTGAGTCACAAAAGAGCGGCGATTATGCTCTTCCCTATAAAGAAGAAAACGATCAACTTGTGCATATACCATTCCGACAGATTGACCTGATAGGTCCAGCTGGTTCGATTAACTCGAATGTTGAAGATATGAGTAAATGGCTTCTTGTTCACCTCAATAATGGAAAATACAAGGAGGAACAGCTTATCACCCCGGCTAGTTTAGCCGACATACATTCGCCACATATGACAATGGGTGTTTCTCAAAGTCGGCCTGAGATTTCCCAGGGTAGCTATGGTCTCGGGTGGGTAGTGGACACATACCGTGGTCATCTACGTATTCACCATGGTGGAGGTATTGATGGCTTTACTACCCAGGTGGTTCTATTTCCTAATGACAATGTCGGTATGGTGATTATTGCGAATGTTAGTGGAACTGGACTGCTGTCAGCCCTCAAGAATTATGCAGCTGACCTTGTTCTTGAACTTGAATCTACTGACTGGTATGACGATATCCTTGAAAAACGGCGTAAGGGACAAGAAATAAGAGAGGAAGCTCAAGCGAAGAAAACGATTGTGCGTAAGAAGGGAACACAACCTGCTCATAAACTCGCTGAATACATGGGTGAATATGAACATCCAGGATATGGTCTTTTAGCAGTAAACAAAGTGGGTAAGCATCTGGAGTTCACTTTCAATAACATCACAACCCCGCTGGAACACTGGCATTATGAAGTTTTCAATGCAAAAAAAGGTGCTGATGATGCATTTAAAGATATGAAAATCATGTTTCAGGATGATATGAAAGGTAATGTTGCAGCGTTCGAAATAGCGCTCGAGCCGAGTGTGGAAAATATTGTTTTCGTAAAGAAACCTGACGCCAGACTATTCGATGCAGAATACCTAAAGCAATTCGTTGGTGAATATGATCTTGTGGGAACTAATGCAAACATAAGCCTGGCTGGTAACATACTGAATTTGAATATCCCTGGATCACGGCAGTACACGTTAGTTCCTGATCTGGGCGATGAGTTCGTGCTGAAAGAGGCGTCTGTGGTGAGCATCAAGTTTCATTTAGATAACAAAGGGAATGTTAGTAGTATGGCGATATTTCAACCTGATGCAGTATACGAGGCACAGAAGAAATAAATGAGTGATGTAAATTGTCTCTTGACAAGGTTTATTATTTGTATATAATTTTTATTAGATAAGCAATATTATTTGTTGAAGGACTGCAGGATACTCATATTCTCAATCCATGAAACAGATAGAAGCTTGAAAGGAGAAACATGCCATACGGAACTGTAAAGTGGTTTGATAGTAGAAAAGGATTTGGCTTCATCGAGAAAGAAGATGGTAGTGGTGATGTATTTGCCCACTTCCAGGATATCGCTGGTGAAGGTTACCGTACCCTGAATGAAGGTGAACGGGTTAAGTTCGAGATTACTAAATCCCCCAAAGGGGAAAAGGCCACAAATATCGAACGTGCGTAAATAAGCATGAAGAAAAAGGGGAGTGACTGCAGTCACTCCCCTTTTTCTTTTGTTAATATATGTTCTCGACACGTTCCTTACGGAACTTACCCGAACAATAAAGCGTTATTCTTCTAAGGCTATTGTGATTTCATTAACATAAAGACGTTCACGGTCTCTATTTTTTAGATAATTCTTTAGCAGGTACTCAGGGTTAGCTCGCACTTTTTCATCAAAAACAACCTCGCCGTTTACGATAATAACGATGTTCTGATCTATTTGCACCATATCCGGGTGAATTTTGATAGTGAACACCGCAATCTGTGATGTTTTTAAGGAAAAGGTGTTCCCTGAGAAATATCCCTCAATTCGTCCTGATGGTTTACCGCGTGTAAAGAGATCGGATATTGTAGGTCCGGGAAACTGACCTTTAAAGGCCAAAATCTCACCGTCTCTCAATATAACGATTTCAGCGAGATCACCACATCTCTTGTTTTCTTTGTAGGCATAGATATCTTCTATTGTATTAACAGCCATATCTCCCAGTTTTATTATCACATCTCCATCTTTCATCCCAACGACTGCACAGAGTGTGCTATCACCAATTACCTTACTAATTTTCACAGCCGGACCTTTAAAGTCGTGGTCCGGGAAAAACTGTGATAACACTTGTTTGTCAATTGCATCTAAATCAATACCGGCAAAATTATCATCCGGGTAAAAACCGAACATCACTCGGTCATCAACAATTTCCATGTTATGGTCTTTGTACCAAGCTGCGTGTCCTTGTTCAGAGATTGAGTCGATACGCAGCCACATGCACTCCAGGTCCGGATATGCGCTCTCCCATTTTACCAATGGTCTGAGGTGGCGCGGGTTATTTTCCATGAAGCTGACCATGCGTGGCAGTTCTTTTTCTGCATAATCAAATTCGTGTCCTATGCCAGTATATATGCGGTAGAAAATGTCTGCACCAGCCTCATGAGCCAGTTCGAGCATATCGTGAATTTTATCTGCCGGATAATAGCCATCTTCGTCAGTGTTGATAACATACACGGGTCGATTAAAGAGATTAACAAAGTAGGTCTGTATTTCGCCGACCTCTGAAGCCACACCAGGATGACCATTCAGCGGTAAAAAGCCCGCGAAATAAGATGGATAGGTCATAGCAAACAGAAATGAGCCAGAACCACCATCAGAAAAACCAGTCATGAATATTCTATTATCGTCAATATTGTATTCTCTTTTCGTCACGCGGATTTGCTGCAGAATATTGGCTATACCTACGGAGTCCCACCAGGTCGCGCCGTACTGACCCATGGGAAACAAAAGAATGCAGCTTTGTTCTTCAGCCATTTTCACAAATGGCGAATCCTCAAAATATTTTACATCATCTTCGCTGATATCTTTTCTACTAACACCACCGTGAAGATATACCAGAAGCGGTGTTTTCTTGTTATAGTCATAGGTGGAGGGAATATATAGATAGTAAGGTCGTTCAACGCCATCAATACATAGAATATTTCGAGCACGAAAGCCGCGTGCCTTGATACTCTTGAATTCAATATCCTTAAGAAGCGTAATCAGGGTGTCAGTAGGTACATCGCTATTTACTATTTCAATCATTAAAGCTTCTTGCTTGACTGGATCTTCGGTGCGTAAAAGCAAGTCAAGATTTTCACCAAAATCAGCTGCGGTGGTGATCAATGGTGTGGACAATAGCATTATTAGTGCATACGGTATGTATTTTCTTAACATATTATCTCCATTCCTTTTGTATACTGAATTTACTGTTTCTGAAACTCTTCTGCATAGATCTTCTTCATTTGCACGAAGGTATTAGTTGTTCTTTCATCAAGTGCTATTGCGGCGATTATCTCTCTGTATTCCTGAGCGGAAATTTCTTCTTTCTTCAACATATCAATGGCTATGTCCTCGTTAATATCGAACATCGCAGAAATTTTCGCAACCTTTTCTATAATCTTCTGGTTAATTACTCTGGTTTCATCTTTTTTCTGTGAACAAGTCATGCATATCAGTAATACCACAGCAATTACAAGAAAAATTTTCTTGTTCATATAGGCTCCTTTATTCAGCACACCAAATTTATTTTTTGTCTTTTTTCTTTGTTTTTGATTCAGACTTATCTTCATCAACTTTTTTCTTTATTGGTTTTTTCTTTTGAGGCTCTGCGTTTGTTCTATAGTCTTCGTCTGCTGTATTTTGCTTCTGTACTTCTTGGTTTTGTTTCTTTTTCTTACTATCAGTTTCTTCTTCGTCTTGGCTCCCTATCTTTTGTGTCTGCTTTTCTTTCTTTATTTTTTGTTTTTTCTGTTCTTCTTCATTTTCTTCTTTGCCTTTCCGCTCTTGTTTTTTCATCTGGTGTCTTTCTTGCAGTTCTTTTTTTATTGCCTGTCCTAATTCCTTACCTTTTACGCCATTTGCTTTCTGTTGGAATACGAATTCCGAGATTCCTTTATTGGATTTCCCTGTTCTTGTATTCTCCTCCATTGTTTTGATAGTATTGGTTCCTTCGTCCGCAGACAGCTTTTTGTCTTTTACGCCCTTGACAATGCTTTGTATTTCTTCTTCTTCAGCACCGGCATCCCTTGCATCTTTGACCACTTCCGGTAACCTGCTCACCTGTTTCAATTCCTCGACATTCATTCCAGGTTCTGATCTTTCCGCAATTTTTGCATCTGTATCAACCGTTTGAGCGAGAAGTGGCAGTGCCACGAGGAATGCGGTGATTAGAAAAAAAGACCACATTTTCATGAAATCCTCCTTGTTTTTTCTGATTAGCACAGTATATAAAAATGAGGGAATAAATCAAGGTGTTCGTTGAGGAGACGCAGCCTAATGGTTAGTAGGAGCA